>JAGCJL010000003.1 GCA_017647975.1 Bacteroidaceae bacterium
ATCCCAAACCTTGCATCCTTCTCCCCTTACGATGTTTACATCAAAAAGGGGATAAACATCATATAGTTTCATCTCCTTAGAATGCAGACGGTTTAAGAATCAATCCTACAGTTTCTGCAAGGCCAAAGAGCAGGTTCATATTGTGTACAGCCTGTCCGCTTGCACCCTTAAGCAGGTTATCGATGATTGATGTAATCAACAATTTGTTGCCATGTTTCTCAAGGTGTATGAGGCACTTATTGGTGTTTACAACCTCTTTAAGGTCTATAGGTCTGTTTATGATATGTGTGAAAGAGTCACGTTCGTAGTAACTTTCATACATTTCGTAGAGAGTCTCTATGTCTGTATCACATTTTACAACAATAGTAGCAAATATACCTCTTGCAAAGTCACCTCTATATGGAATAAAGTCAATCTCGCCGTCAAAGTCGGGCTGCAACTGCTTGATGCTTTGCATAATCTCCGGCAAGTGCTGATGCTCGAATGGCTTGTATATACTCATGTTGTTGTTTCTCCAACTGAAGTGTGTCGTAGCCGATGGTTTTACACCGGCACCGGTACTGCCAGTAATCGCGTTGACCGAAATGTCACCTTTTAGCAACTGTGCCTTTGCAAGTGGCAATAAGCCGAGTTCTATACATGTAGCGAAACATCCTGGGTTTGCAACATATCGGCTTTTGCAGGTGTTACGTCTGTTAAGCTCTGGCAGTCCGTATATGAACTCATGGTTGTGGCTCTTTATACGGTAGTCCATTGAAAGGTCTATGATCTTAAGCTCATCGGGCAAAACATGGCTCTCAAGGAAACGTTGTGTGTCTCCATGAGCGGTACACATAAACAACAGGTCAATTTCTTCAAAAGGCAGTTCATCGGTAAACATCAGGTCTGTGTCACCGAGCAATCCCGAGTGTACATCGGTAATACGGTTTCCGGCGTTACTCTTGCTGTGAATGAATTTTATTTCAACTTCGGGGTGTAGTATCAATAAACGAATTAGTTCGCCAGCAGTATATCCGGCACCGCCGATAATTCCAACGTTAATCATATCTATATTATATTATTAAATTTTCTCTTCCGGGTGGCTTGCGTAATATGCACGCAATGGAGTTGATGTCACCTTAATGAAGCCTTTTGCATCTTCAGCAGTCCAACCTTTCTGTACCTCGCCATACTCACCGAGCTTGTTCTTTACAAGGTCGTTTGGCGAATCAACACCCACTGTTTCAAAATGCTTAGGCATAAGCTTCATTATGGCAGTTCCTGTAACATTGCGTTGTGAACTTTCAAGCATAGCCTCAATGTCTCTCATTACCGGCTCAAGATATTGGCTTTCGTGAAGGAACATTCCATACCAGTTGGCAACCTGGTCTTTCCAATACTGTTGCCATTTGCTCAATGTATATTTCTCAAGGAATTTGTGTGCAGCAATAATAAGCATAGGAGCTGCAGCCTCAAATCCTACACGTCCTTTTATACCAATAATAGTATCACCAACGTGCATGTCACGTCCAATACCATAAGCCGCACCAATCTCTTCTACTTTTTGTATAGCCTTGATTGGGTCTTCAAATATCTCGCCATTAACGCTCCTTAATTCACCGTTCTCAAATCCAAGGTGCAACTCTTCTTCACCACATTTCTCAACCTGTTTCAAGTAAGCACTGTCGGGCAGGCCCTGCTTTGAATCAAGAATCTCTCCGCCGCAGATAGATGTTCCCCACAAACCTACATTGTAAGAGTATTTCAACTTAGTAAAATCGGCTTTGAATCCATTTTCGTTGAGGTAGTTAATCTCATATTCGCGTGTCAAGGTCATGTCGCGTGTGAGCGTGATGATTTCAACACTGGGAGCACATACAAGGAACGTCATGTCAAAGCGTATCTGGTCATTACCAGCACCTGTGGAACCATGTGCTATGGCATCGGCACCAATTTCGTTCGCATAGCGTGCAATAGCAAGTGCCTGAAAAATTCTCTCCGATGATACCGATATAGGGTATGTGCCGTTACGCAAAACATTGCCATATATCATATAACGGAGACTCTTTTCGTAATATTCTTTTGTGACATCAATAGTCACATATTTCTTGGCACCTAATTTATAGGCGTTTTCTTCGTTCTGTTTCAGTTGTTCAGGACTGAATCCACCGGTGTTTGCACATGCGGCATACACCTCATATCCTTTCTCTTTAGCCAAGTACATAACGGTGTATGATGTGTCCAAACCGCCACTGAATGCTACAACAACTTTTTTCTTATTCTCCATATCGATTGTAAATATAGCTAATATAATCTAATCTTTATCTATTTTATTGTTTTTTATGTTTTGCTGGGTCGTATAACATTGCTGTACATATACAATATCTGCGGTCGGTACGTATGAGTACATCGTGGTTTACACAGCCCTGACATCCCTTCCAGAATGCTTCGTCGTCTGTAAGTTCCGAGAAAGGAACGGGGACATATCCCAATTCTGTATTGATTTTCATTACAGCTCCGCCACTTGTAAGACCAAATAGTTTTGCATCGGGCCACATTTCACGTGACAATGCAAAAGCTCTCTGCTTGATGCGGCGTGCAAGTCCATGACCTCTGAATTTCTCGGGAACGATGAGTCCGGAGTTCGCGACATATTGTTTGTTACCCCAGCTTTCAATGTAGCAGAAACCGGCAAACTCATCACCAGATAGTGCAATGATGGCTTTGCCCTCTTTCATCTTCTGTGTAACATATTCGTGTGTTCTTTTGGCAATACCTGTTCCGCGAACTTTAGCAGCCTCGCTTATAGTGAATAGAATCTCATCAACATATTTCTCGTGCGAGGCATTGGCAACAATAACCTCTATATCATCTTTGTATTCAACTTCATCCATTTTAGTATATTCTAAATATTAGGTATTACACTTCTCAAAACTCTCAAAACAGTGCCACGTGTAGTATCTTCGGCAATAATCAACATTACAGTGTCGTCTCCGGCTATTGTTCCAATAATCTCGGGAAAATCACAGTTGTCTATGTGGTATGCCAATGTTCCGGCATAACTAGGTTTTGTGCGTATTACAGCAATGTTACCCGAGAACTTTATTGACAAGAAACCGTTTGCTTCCTGCTGTGTGGTCAACGGACGCGATTCGCTGTCGTTGGTGCGGTATTGACTGTTGCGTGGCAACTCATATTTGTACTGTCCCGGTGTTCTGACAGTCTTTACAACTCTCAGTTGGTGTAAGTCTCGCGAGAGAGTGGCTTGTGTAAGTTTGAATCCCTCTTTAGCAAGCTCGTTCAACAACTCTTCCTGGCTGCTTATATCTTGTGTCGATAATATAAGACGTATTGCATCAAGTCTTGAATTTTTAATCTTCATAAATGTATATTTATTCTTTTGGATTGCGAAAATACGAATATTTACACAAATATTATTCTATTTATTGTATTTTTATTGTGGAAAAACTAAAAAATATGCAACAAACCCGGGTTTGTTGCATATTTTTATGATAAATAGACTTTGCAGTCGTTTTCTTATTGCTGTTTTAATCAAGTTCCTGGTCAGCCTCGTAGCCGGCAAATTCGCGAATCTTGTTCTTTAACATTGCAAATTGTTTGAATAAGTCGTGTACCGGTTTCTCTCCATCCTTATGCATAGGAGCCTTGCAGTAGAATGACATGAACTCCTGTACTCCATACTCTCCTGCACGCAGAGCTATGTCGCTGAACAATATGAGGTCAAGTACAAGTGGAGCAGCCAAGATAGAGTCGCGGCATAGGAAGTTTACCTTCAATGTCATTGGATAGCCCATCCAACCAAAGATATCAATGTTGTCCCAACTCTCTTTCTCGTCACCGCGTGGAGGGTAATAGTTGATACGTACCTTATGATACATGTCAGAATAGAGATCGGGGTAAACATCGCTGTCAAGAATGTTCTCAAGTGCCGATGTTTTACTGATACGCTTGGTCTCAAAGTTCTCAGGGTTGTCGAGTACCATACCGTCGCGGTTACCGAGAATATTTGTAGAGAACCAACCTGTGACACCCAATTGGCGTGTGAAGAATGCAGGAGCAAGAACAGTCTTCATCATTGTCTGTCCGCTCTTGAAATCCTTACCGGTGATAGGCGACTTTGTCTCCTCGGCAAGTTCCCACATTGCAGGAATGTCAATACATAGGTTAGGAGCACCCATTACAAACGGGCAACCCTCACGCATAGCTGCGTAAGCATAGCACATACTTGGTGCAACATTGGCAACATCGTTAGCCTTCATTGCAGCTTCAAAAGCCTTTACGCTTCCGTGAGCCTCGTCGTTGCGAGGAATATATTTCTCGGTACTTGCAATCCAAATCACAACTACGCGGTCACAACCGTTCTCCTTTTTGAAGTTACGTATATCCTCACGCAACTGTTCGGTTAAGTCCCAGCGTGTTTCACCAACCTTTACATTAGGTCCGTCAATATTTGTTGCATAACTCTTGTCGAACAAAGCCTTGTAAGGACGTATAGCTTTCAACTCATCCTTGACGGGTTCAATATCCTGTGGCTTCAAGACATTTGCTTTAATGGCTGCATCGTATGCGTCATCCTCATACAAATCCCAAGCAGCAAAAACAATGTCGTTAAGGTCGGCAACAGGAATAATATCTTTAACCTCTTTATAGCATTTTTCTTTACCCTTGCCAAGTCTCATGATACCTTCGCAAGCGAATGAACCGATAGGCTTTGACAGGCCTTTACGTGCCATAAGCGTACCAATGATTGTTGTTGTCGTTACAGCGCCCAAACCGACGCACATCACACCTAATTTCCCATTAGCGGGTTTTACAATGCACTCTTTCATCTCTGTTTTTTTATTTATTAGGCAAAAGAACTATTTTTTATTGAACAAACCTAAAAATTTGATAAAATGTTCTTGGTTTTTAATTAAATTTTTAATTCTTCGGGTAAAAAAGAGCAAAAAATGAGATATTTTTTCACTTTTCATGCCTTGAACAGACACTCCTTCATTATCTCGCAAACAGTGGGGTGCGGGAGTACCACACGCTTGAATTCGTCAATACTCATTCCTGTTGTTATGGCCATACAAGCCAAGCCGATGAACTCGCTTGCCGGAGTACCCAACATGTGTGCACCAATGATTCTTCTGTCCGGTGCAACAAGTATAGAGCATATACCGGTGAGTCCCTCGTTCTCTGCAACAAACCGGCCCGAATATGTCATAGGCAACTTGTGGAGAGAATATTCAATTCCGGCTTTCTGTGCTTGTTCTTCGCTCATGCCGGTGCCACAAACCTCAGGATTGGTATATACAACTCCGGGTATAGCATTATAACTCATGCGGTCTTCAATGCCCAACATGTGGTTTACAGCAACTTCAGCCTCGCGGCTTGCTGTGTGAGCCAACATTGAGAAACCGGTTACATCGCCGGCTGCATAAACATTGGGCATACTTGTCTGCATGAATTCGTTGACCTTTATGCCACGCTCTATGGCAACATTGATGTTCTCAAGTCCAAAGCCGTTTGTGACAGGGCGACGGCCAACACTCATAAGTATTTTTTCTCCATCGGCCTGTAACTCGTTACCCGTTTTGTCTGTGTAATATACACAACCACCTTCAATACGTGTTACTTTACATTCCATGCAGAATTTGACACCCTTCTTGGTGTAGATTCCGCGTAGCATCTCCGCAATCTCCCTATCCATGCCACCGAGAATCTCCGGCAGCATTTCTATTACAGTTACAGGGATTCCAAGGCTGTTATAGAAACTCGCGAACTCCATGCCAATGACACCTCCGCCTATTATTATAAGACTCTCAGGGACCGCAGGCAGTGTTAGAATCTCTCGGTTGGTGAGTATAGCCTCGTTGTTCTCCACGCCAGGGATGGGAGGGACAAAAGCCTCGCTGCCGGTACAAACCAAGAGTCTCTGGGCTTCGTATGCAGCGTCGTTGCAGGTAAATTTTATACAATCATTGTTGCCCTCAGTAATAAAAGCCTCGCCGCCGATGACCTCAACGCCATGCTCCTGCATTTTTAGCTTTATGCCGGCAACCAATTTGCGTACAACCTTTGTTTTGCGGTCGGCAATCTTCTTGTACTCATAAGAGACATTCTCCGCAGTTATACCGTACTTTTTGCCACCGGTAGCATGCTCATACATTTTGGCACTGTAAAGTAGAGTCTTTGTGGGAATACAACCCTCGTTAAGGCACACACCACCCAGTTCGCGTTTCTCAAAAAGGACAACCTTCAAGCCCTTTGCGGCAGCATTCTCCGCAGCCACGTAACCGGCAGGGCCACCACCGATAATAGCCAAATCGTACATAGGAAAATTATATAAAGTTACCTATCGCGAAGATAGCGAATACAAAAAATAAAACAAATAGTTGGCTAATGAATTTTTGCAAATAACGTGCTTGTTCCAATGTAAATAAATATGGTTCCTCTTAACCATTGTATATTCGCAATAAATAATATTTTTAAAAAAATATCAATCTAAAAATTTCTATGTTTTTCGATGAACTCCTCAACAGAGTGTCTTTCCTGCGTTTGAAATGAGAATAAACAAAAAACGCACTGTAATACTTAAAGTGTTTATTATTAGCGGGATTTCATAAAAAACATTATATTTGTACTGTTCGTCCCAATAATGTGAACGCATTGAGGGTAAAACGGCACGTTTTTTAATGTAATCAAATCAAGACAATGAAACGTACATTCCTTTTTCTGCTCATTCTTGCGGTGTCGCTTGTCGCTGCGGCACAAGACAAAGCTGGGTTTCCCCACTCGGAGTGGGATTATGCCAAAGAGATACTGATGCATACTCCCGGAGAAGAGCTTTTCGATGGTGTGATTCATCCGTATGCAGGGCTGTTTGAATATTACTTTGATGTTGACAAGGCCGCCGAGGAGCATAGGGGCTATATCAAGGCTCTTGAAAAGAATGGCATCAAAGTGCATACAGTGAGGGAGCTGCTTATGCAAGCACCCATAGAGAAACTGCGTGCCTGTGCTCTCTCTGCACTTATATACGACACTGCAAATATGTCCGGTACGACGGCAGACGAGTCGGAGATGTACCGCATGGGCGTTATCAATGAGATGTCGCGTGCCGACCTCATCCGCTGCATATTGCTGCGTCCTACGGTGAAATTGTACAGCTCCGGCAACAATACAGGCTTTGAGGCGGTATATACACATTCGCCTCTGATGAACCTCTATTTTACTCGCGACCAGAGCATAACCACGCCTCGCGGACATATCATTTCTAAAATGAACTCTATGCAACGTGCCACTGAAACAGAGATTGTGTCGTTGTGTTACGAATTGTTAGGTGTAGAGCCAATTCTCACCATCGTCGGTGATGGACGCCTAGAGGGTGGTGACTATCTGCGTGGCAGTACCGTTTCGTATATAGGTTGCGGAATGCGTACCAATATCGAGGCTATCGGTCAGATCATGAGAGCCGATGCTTTCGGGCACGACACCGTAGCTGTCGTGAATGACCGCAAATGGTGGCAGATGCAGATGCATCTCGATACATATTTCAATATTATAGACAAGGATTTGTGTACACTCGTCGAAAGCCGTTATTTAGCAAAAGAGGGTGATCCCGAATGGATAACGGTAGATCTTTATACTCGCAGATGTGGCGAGAGGGAATATACCTTGACGCAAAAGGAGATTCCTTTTGTGAAGTTCCTGAAGCAAAGAGGGTTTACAATCATTCCCATTAAACTTGAAGATGAGTTGCACTATGCAAATAATTTCCTAACAGTTGCACCTCGTCACATTATGGCTGTCGGCAACCAGTCGGAAGAACTGCAGAAGGCTTTTGCCGAACATGGTGTAAAGGTTGAGTGGATACCTCTGGAGACTCTTATAAAAGGTTATGGTGCTGCACATTGCATGACACAGGTGATAAAGGCGAAACCGGCTACAGTTAGACGCAGGTAGCGTGGAGTAGTGGCTAATAACTTGTCTTGATAGTTATGTGCTTGTAGAAATATTTTATTTAGATATAATTCATCTGCATACAATAAAATAAAGGACTGCATTTTTTTGACAGTCCTTTATTCGTATAAGGGATTTGTTCCTTAATCCCAGAGCGATCCCCATTTGCCGCGACGAAGTGGGGTATTGAATGCATCATCGCCACCCGGTGTCTCATTGCTGCCCATGCCTTCACTGCCGGACGTGGCCACTATCGATTCTGACCCAACGCACACAGCGGCAGATTTAGGCTTTATATATTCTTTCTTCATAAATCTTATTGCTTATTATTTCCACGGATAGCGCTATCCGTGGAAATATGATAATTGAATTTGCTGTTTAAAAAATAACCTTCTGGTTGTTGATGATATATATACCGCCCTTCTTAGGCTCAACAACACGGCGGCCTTGCAGGTCATAGATGTAATCAACACCCTCTTCTCCTGACTCTACGTCATAGATGACAGTAGTGCCTTCCTCACTCTCTTCACCAACCACACGCATACGTATCAACTGTGTGGCATTTTCATTGTTATCCAATGGTGAACCATCTTTGTTGGCCATAGTCAAATACAGACGGAAAGGAACCAAGGAAGTAGTCAAATCCATCTTCTGCCATTCACCGT
This sequence comes from Bacteroidaceae bacterium, assembly GCA_017647975.1. GTDB lineage: Bacteria > Bacteroidota > Bacteroidia > Bacteroidales > Bacteroidaceae > HGM04593. The sequence continues at coordinate 8,613 of JAGCJL010000003.1, forward strand.
TTTTATTGATTGCATATACATAGTTTCCATTGTTCAGGTCGGCACTTACGGTTTTTGAATAGACACCTTTGATTTCGTACTGCTTGTAAGCCGAAGAACAGGTTATACTTATCTGCTTGTTGGCAGCTGTGCTATGCAAGAAAGTGTGGTTTTGTGTGATATTCAGATTTACAGCCTCTTTATTCTTTGGACGTATTACATAAGGGTGGTTTGCCTTGAGCTTGCCAAGTTTCTTAATCTTGATGATTTCTACATCCCAATCATCAAGATCACCATCTTCGTTCCAGTCATAGCTGCGTACATCGTTGATGTATGCCACATCGTAATTCTCAAGGAACTCCTTGGTCAACTCAATCTGGAAAGGAACGTAAAGTGCGTTCCAAGTATCGTTGAGCGTGCGTGTATATATCAATTTACCGAACAGCTCCTTAAGGTTCTCAAACTTTGTATATGCACCATCAACAATATGATAAATAGCCTCACGCATTGTTATAATTGCAGGAGCGTTGGGTTTTGTTGTCTGCATATAAACTCTGTATGGAGACAATGCAATGTCACCCTCGGCGGCATCTCTTACCAACGACCATGAAGTGTTGTCTTTCAAGACATACATCTTCTGTGCCTCGGCAACCTTTGCCGATATTGGAGCCAACGTACCCGTCATGGTAAAACTATATGTGGCTACTTGTTCCAATCTGTTGGGGGTAACGGGAACCAATGTCTCATTTGCAGTAGTGAAGGTTACATCTTCGTCAGCCTGAATAATATAAGGCAAGTTGGCCTGTAGCATACTATCCGTCTGAGCGACAAGTATGGTGTCGGTTGTCTCATAATACAACATGTAGGCTTTTACGCCCGAAGGCAACTCCATCTCAAACGGCAAGCAAAGGGTTGTCATCTCACCTTGTTTGAACAATCGGTCGTAGCTTATTGTGCCTGCCTTGAATTCACGAGGTACAGTATAGGCGGCATCGTCCGAGATTGTGAAACGGTCACACTTCAAGTTGCCTTCGCTTCCATATACTACGTTTGTGAATCCTGTGGCAGTGAAGTTCTCAGGAGCATAGATGAGTGCATGCTCGTTGATGCCGAGCTGTCCGATGTTGTTCTCTGTAAGCACTCCCTCATTTGTACACTGTGCAAAGTCGGCCCACAGCAGTTTGGTGTTTGCGGTAAAGGCGTTGTTCTCGACCACAGCGAGTGTGGCGGGAAGAGAGATCTTCTGCAACTCACCGAGTGATGCCAGTGTTGTGCTCTTTAAAGTATCAACCGCAGTCAATCCCAAAGAAGTCAAGTCCTTCACATCGGTATGATAGTCAAACCAGCCATCGACATCGGTCACTTCCTTCAACTGATCGGTTGTCATCACGGCATGAGAACCATAGGCACGGAACACGGCATCATCTTCAAAATTAGTGCAGAATTCCTTGGTATGGGTTGTATATTCGGTATCTGCCACATAGTCGGCGTACAGACTAGAAGGAATATACATCTTCTCTACCTGATAAGGCATGTCAGATATTGGGTCGGTAAATGCATCGCCATTAAGTTCTGCCTTTTCGTTGCACAAGAAAACAATGTTCTTCAGGTTTTTGCACTTTCCGAATGCATCGTTGCCGATATATGCAGTAGCGTCACCCACAACTATAGTCTCCACATTAAGACAGTCATAGAACGCATTGTCATCGATCTTTGTCACATTCTTTGGAAGAATGACAGTCTGCAATCTATCGAGTTTCCAGAACATATGTTCGGGAATTTCATTGTCATTCTCGACATAATCATTGCTACCGTCTCTGTTGAAGCAGATGTCGTCGGGATCGGTGCATATTGTGGCATCGTAGAGGTCGAGATAGGTCATGCGTGCTAAAGCAACTTCATCGCCATCCTCTTCATCGCGGCCACCGAGCATACGCAGCACAGCGATATCCTTACCATTGATAGGACCAACCACCTTCAAAGCCTTGATGCTGACGAGGTCTCCGCCAATGCGTCCAACGTCATTGGGTTCGTCCATGTTGACACTGAAACCGAGTGCCTCGCCCAAAGTGCCGGCTTCGGTCAAGGTAACTACCTTTATCTCATCGTTTTCTTGTTTGTATCCCTTTATGTGGTCGGCATACTGTGACCAAGCCTTACGGTAATGGTCCTCCTTGCCCTCCGGAACATAAATCACAAACCCTTCGGGCAAGTCTTCAAAGGCATTGGCAGCCAATTGTGGAGCACTGTCACAAGGTATATTGATTACGGTCAACGAAGCACAGCCCTTGAACGCTTCTGCATCTATTGACTCAAGGTTGTATGGCAATCCCACCTCCTCGAGGCTTGTACAGCCGTTCAGAGAACTGTTGCCAAGTTCCTTGACATCAACTGCTATCATAAGTTCGTTGAAGTTCTTTATGGCAGTGTTGCCGTTGAGGACATTCTCTATACTCTTCAAGTCTGCCATATCATTTGATGTATATATGCGTTGCTCTGCCATTGCGTGCAACACGGCGTCATCGGCAAAAGGTGAGGAGATAGAGTCGACACGGGTGTAGTATACACGGCTTCCCGATAGGTGCTCGCGGATTGCATTAGGCACATAGAACACCTTGATAGTCTTCTCTTCGGCCCATGCATCACTGTCAGTTGCCGGCACCTCATTACAGAGCATGATAACCTCCTGCAATTTGGGACTGTCGTGGGTCACCTCTTCGCCGATGCTCTTTGTGTTGTCGCCAATGACCAGACGTCTGAGTACATCACAGTTGTTGAAGGCATTATCCTTGATCTTTGTCACGCTCTTTGGCAGGATGAGTGTTTCCAGTACATCCAGCTCCCAGAACATATAGGTGTCGATGCAGTTGTCCTCGGTGATGCGGTCATTGTCGCCATCCTGGTTGTAGTCGGCACCACCGGCCTTGATGTCGGCATCGTAGAGGTCGAGATACTTCAAGTTGCCTGCACGTGTCACCTCGCAGTTGTTCACATTGCGGCCACCCATAAAGCGTATTACACCTACGTCTGTGCCGTTGATGGGGCCAAAAATTTTCAGGCTGTCATACTTGCTGTAGTTACCGACGATAGTGAGCGGGTCTGTTTCTGTAATGGTGAGTCCCAACGCCTCGGCCAATGTTCCCGGCTCGGTAAGTGTCACCTCGAAAATGCCTGTGTGCTTGTTGTTTACACTCTGTATGTGGTCGGCATACTGTGACCAAGCACTCTTGTAAGCCTCTACTGCAGCTTCGGGTACATATATTACATAGTCGGTTGGCAACTCGGCAAAGACATCTGTTCCCAAGGTCGCTGGTGTTGATGACAGGAATGTGATGCTTCTCAAAATTGCACACTTGCCGAAAGCCTCATCCTTTATCTCTGTAACACAGTCGGGTATTACAATGTCGTCAAGCAATGCACAGTTGTAGAAAGCCTGCTTTCCGATACTCTCTATGGTAGAAGGCAACTCAATGCTCTGCATCTTGTCGCAATCCTTGAACCAATAATCACCTACATAGCCAAGGCCAATGCACTCGAAAGCCTTGAACTCGCTGAATGCTTCAAACTTCTTTGATTGGAATTTGCCATTCAGTGTTGCAGGGTCATTTACCTTCGTTACATCATATATATCAAAGCTTTCCTTCCAGATGGGCGAATAGTATAGCATACCGCACTCCTCGAAGGCACCCTTCAATATCTTATCATCGGTCTTGATGAAGCAAGGCAGGAATCTCTCTTCATACTTTGCCCACGAGGTGTCGGCCTTGAACTCGTCTACGGCAGTGGTCACCATCTTCACCTTTAAGTTGTCGCTGCCTGCGAACACGCCTTCTTCCAACATAACACGGCGTGGCGACATAGACTCTACACTGTTGGCACCATCGGTGCGGAAATAGAGCATGTTGATGTACTCCAAGTTGGGGCAGTTTGCAAAGGCCGAGTCCTGCAACACCAGTTCGAGGTCGGTGTAAGAGTCACCAAGACCTGCAGCACCCTTCAGGTCGAACATTGAGATACCTTTGAGTTCGTTGCTGCCATAGAAAGCCTTCTTGTTCACATAGTCGAGCTTGTAGTTGTTGTATATACCTGCATCGTTGAAGAGGCACACTTCACCATTCTGCTCTTTCAGGCTGCTGGTATCCTGTCCCAAAATATGAACGTGCTCGATGTTGTGTCCCGACATATAGGTCTCCTTCTTTCGTGAGTTGTCCTCGAAGCTGTAGCTGTACTGTGCACCATGCGTGCTGAAGTCGATCTTCGGTGCTATATCCACTACCTCGAAGTTCTCCTTGTACTTTCCCCATACAGGGTTTTCGGCGAATTCCTCATATTTCTCTCTGCCAATGCGTATTTTCAGCTTGCCCATGTCGCAGCCTGCAAAGAGGTCTTCGCTGCAGACTATGAAGTTCTCGGGGCCAAGAGCCACCTCGCGGTTTGTATAGTTGCTGTACATTATCAAGTCCAGAGTCTCCAAGTTGGTACAGCCAAGGAATGCCGAGTCGGGAATTGTCACTGTCATGCTGGCATACATCTCACCGGTATTCACGTCCTCGAACTTCACGGCCTTTATCTTGTCCTTTCCACGGAATGCGTCACGGCCTATAGCAACAGTCTTGTAGTTGTAGGTGCTGCCGATATCGTTATACAACTTCACTGTTTCCTTGTTCTCAACATCTGTTACATACATATGATAGATAGTATGTTTACATTCTGTCATCAGCCACTGTCCGGTCAAAGTCCAAGTAGGCTCACGGCGGGCCTTGTTAGCCAAAGTGTTGGCCACATAGCTAAGTCCATTGACACCGGGAATAGAGGCGGCGGCAATGCCGCTTGCCATAAGACAATTGGTGTAGTGCGACACTGCTGCTGCAAGAGCGACCTCTTTGGCTGTTACCGCAGCAGAAGCTGCACTCACTTTACTTATGAGCAAAGGAAGAGCTGACGTCGCCACTTCTTGTGCAAAGAATTCGGTAGGTTGCCACATAGAGTACCACATTTTTGCCTCTGAAGTCATTTGATAAACCCAGCTGCTAAGCGATTTTTGAGCTGTTGTAAGCGCCGTCTGTGCAGGGCTGATAGCAGACTGTGCCGCTGTGGTGGTTCCGTAAGTCACAATAGCGATAGCCACCTCCACGCCGATGATGGCTGCATTCCACCACGATGATTGCAGGCGGGTGAGTTCCGATGTGGGCAACGTGTTGAGTGAGTTGGCCGCATAGTCGTAGGTTACACCGTCAACGGTTATCGGGTCGTACTTTGTAGGCATATAGTCCGATGCCACGATCCTGTCGGCATATTGGCTCCAGTTTGCGTCGGTGGTAAACATGTTGTAAAGCTGTGGGGCTACCACAATGCGGAAATCCTCGTGACAACCGTCGAACACGTTATTGCCGACATATACATCTGTCGGATAAAGCATCTGATAGTTGTTCTCTCCTTCTGTAGCAAGGTAGAACATGTTGAATTCCTTCAGGTTTTTGCAATCCTTGAACGCACCGTCGTGTATCACCATATTCAGCCTTGTGTTTGCGTTTTCCAAACCGGAAGCGGCATCCTCGAAAACCACTTTCTTGATATGCTCGTTGCCACGCAGGCCAGTGCTGTCTATTGAAATGGTCTTGTAGTTATAGCTTGTACCTATATCGTTATAGATACGCATCTCACCATTTTTCTTATCGATAGCATCGTTGTTTACTCCCACGATTTGCATATACCAGGTCTCCTTGCCGGGAGCAGGTGTGAGCAGTTTGTCGATGTCAAGATTTCGGAAATCTGCACCCCAAGGCTCTACGAGCAGTTTCATTTTATCCATACTGCTGCTTGAAAGCTGGTAACCGAAATAACCGTACTTGACACCGTCTATCTCCTGTGTTTCCAGAAGGTCATCCTGGTTGGATGCTACAATCTTGTCGGCATACTGGCTCCAGTTGGGGTCGGTGATGAACATTTTATACACCTGAGCGTCTACCACAATGCGGAAATCCTCGTGGCAACCGTCAAAAACGTTGCGTCCGATGTATATATCGGTGGGAAGAAGCATGTCGTAATGATTGCTGCCATCTGTAACGAGGTAATACATGTTGAGTTCCTTCAGGTTCTTGCAGTTCTGGAAGGCTCCGTCGTGTATAACCATTGTGGGCCAGGTACTAGCGTTTGCACTGCCCGAAGCACAGTCTTCGAACACAATCTTTTTGATGTGCTCGTTGCCACGCAAGGCATTGCCGTCTATGGAGATGGTCTTGTAGTCGTATGAGCTACCTATATCGTTGTAGATACGCATCTCGCCACCCAATTCATCGATCTCCTCATTGTCCACTCCCACTATTTGCATATACCAGGTCTTGCTACCGTCTTTTGCAGGGGCGAGCAAGCTGTCAATATTAAGGTTTTTAATCTCATTGACCCATGGTAGGACAATCTCCTTCATCTCATTAATGTTGTTACTTGAGAGCTGTTCGCCGAAGTAACCGTACTGTACACCGTCTTCGGTGTAGGCAACAGCTGCACGTGTCTCCACTCGTGCAGCAGCACGCATGCGTGTGGAATTTCCGGCAATGGTGTCACGTACGACAAAGCAACCTGCTACAGAATCATATTCCATAGCCGAGGCCGGAACAGCCTTGGTTGCACGAGGGTAAGGAAGTGTTTTTTTCATCTGCACCGCCTGTGAACCGGCAACCTGTGCATTTGTCTGCAAGACCATTGTCATACACAATACAACTGCAAACAACAATAAAAATTTACGTTTCATTATCATTATCATTTAATAATTATTGAATTTTCCACAATTACAGAACTGTTTCATCATGCTGCCCATAGGCATAAACCCTTTCACAAAACACCTCTTCCCCCCCACTCGCCGACAGCCTCCTACGGACAACTACGGCCACGATATTCTACGGGCATAGTTTTCCAGATACAAAGTTACTTTCATATTACGGAAGCCCCAAATAACAAAATCCTACATTTTGGTTTACTCAAAATAATTATAGCATCAAAATTCAAGATATGTAAACCGAAATGTAAACACCTCGCTTTAGGTCGTAGCGTAGAATTTATTTAAATTTGCAATAAAATAATGACAAGATCAAAAAAAACATGAATTCACTTTTTTTTAGCAAAAGGGCATTTACACTTCACATGTTCGTGCTGATATGCAGTACAGCTTTTGCAAATGCAGACATCTTCAGACAAGCAAGAACGTTGCAACATGACGGTATGTACGACGAGGCCATAGCAGCCTTCAAGAGTTACCTGTCACAACCGATGGATGAAAATGAGTTCGACAAGCAACAACAGGTTATATATTCCGAGGCCTTGATGCAACTGATGAACACATTCCAGAGCAAGGGCAAACCCGAAGAGTGCGTAACAACATTGGAGGAGCTGTTCAACGCATCTCCCATCTTGCAAAAACAATGCTTGAGAGATTATTACTCGGTCATGGGATATGCTCTGTCGCGTACAGAGAAGATGAAGGAAGCAGAGGAGACGATGCTGAAAGTGTTTACAACTCCGCTCCACAATCCCACCCACGAGCGTTATTTCCGTGACTACTCCTATGCTGCAGCCGTCTTTTACAGCAACCCCGACTACCAGGACGAAGTAACAGGCTGGTGCCAGGAAGCATTGCAGCAAGCACGTCTGTGCAAGAACACATCGGGGGCACAATGGGTGACGGCCATGTTAGGTTCGCTTTACAAACGGAACGGACAGCTCAACAAAGCATTGGAACTGTTCAGGCAAAGCAAGAAAGAGGCGGAAGAGAGAAATGACGATTTGGGAGTGCTGAACAGTCTGAATATGATCATCGACATGTTCCTTTATTGGGATGTACCCGAATATGCAAACTCTTACGCATCGGAAGCCATACGGGTGGAAAAGAACATGACAACGAAGAATCCTATGATTTCGGCACAGACATACATAAACAAAGGACGTGCCGTGATGCTGCTTGAAAGAACTGACTCTGTAGCTTTATACGCCGAAAAGGCAAGAGAACTCTGCAAACAGCTACCTTACAACAGCGGCATGGTGGACGTAGACCTCCTGCACGGAATGTACCTGACAGCAAAGGGCGGCGACTCCATGCATCCCGGCATTCAGGAACTGCAACAGGTAACACGGCTGGGAACAGCCACAAACCGAGCCAAAGCATATCATCAATTGGCACAGGCCTATTTGAAGAACAGGCAGGACGAGATTGCTGAGATAATGTTGGACAGCATGTATTCGCTGCTGAACCGGAACGATCCACACATATACATCCGGCTGGATTACAAGCCTATCTTAAACCACTACCTGAAAAGCGGCAACAAGCTGAAACTGGAGCAATATTCCAATATGATGTTTCAGGAGCAGGAGATGCTGAAGGAGAAGAAACTGAACTTCAATTTTGTCGAAGCTATCACCAGCATGCAAACAGAACAGCAGAAGCAGGAACTGGAGATAATACGGCTTGAACAGACGAACCGGAACCTTTGGTTCTTCATTTACCTGATTTTGTCCATTGGCATTATTTCGGCGGTTGTATCACTCCTTTTCTATCAGAAGAGGCAGTATAAGATACAGATGAGGAAAGCTGGCGACAAACTTGCCTCGCTGATCCAAAAGCTCAACCAGGCAAACGCCGAGAAGGATGTCATATCGCAAGAGTTTGACGAGATCATGAATGACAAGAACAACCGGCAGGAAATAGAGACGTTGACCCCGGCCATTCTCCAGAGGAACGGCGAGTCGCGGTTCCGCCAACGCTTTGACCTGCTCTACCCGTTTTTCCTTGCCCGCCTACGCGAAAGGGTTCCATCCGTAAGCCGCAGGGAAGAACTTCTGTCGATGCTCATCGTACTGAAGCAGGACAACAAGGAGATTGCCGAGCTGTTAGCCATAGCACCACGCAGCGTATTGATGCTCCGGCATCGCTTCCGCCAGAAAATAGGAATGGAGACCAATATCTCCCTTGAAGAGTTCATCGACGAGATTTTGAAGAGCCAAGCAGCTGATGCCGCGATGCCGCAACAGGACAAGTAGCATCAAGTTTCCTGTTTTTTTTGCAGAATAGCAAAATGTACATTATTTTTGTTTACTGAATTTTCACAAACCATACATTGGCAAACTTATCATTCATTCTAATACTATGGCAACAAGAAAACATTCATGGAGCTACGACAATATCGGCGGCTCTACACGTGTAAAGATAACAACCGGTGCCGACATTGCCCACCTCGCAGATTTAGACCCGAAGAAATGGACAGTACTGTCATGCCCCACAACAGGATTGGACATTGACGACAAGAGTTTGAAATACATTGACTCCGACAACGACGGACGCATACGCATAAGCGACATCGTATCTACTGCACAATGGCTGACAGCCGTAGTAAAAAACGCAGATATGCTGGTCAAGGGTGACAACCATATTGACATCGAGCAATTCAACCAGGAGGACAAGGACGGCAGGATCCTTTACAATTCGGCAAAACAGATACTCGCGAACCTTGGCAAAGAGGGCACTTCAATCTCTTTGGCCGACACGAAAGACCCTACCGTCATTTTTGCAAAAACTCGTTTTAACGGCGACGCTATCATTACTGCACAAACGCCTGACAACGAAGAGGAGATTGCTGTAATCTCTACCATCATAAAGTGCGTAGGCAGCGTAACTGACCGAAGCGGAGAGAACGGCGTCAATGCCGAGCTTGTTGAAAAATTCTATCAGGCCCTGGCTGCATATTCTGCTTGGCAGGCAGCTGCCATCGAAGCTCCATTTGGTACTGACACCGACAAGGCTATTGAAGCGTACAACGCTCTTGACGCAAAGATGAAAGATTTCTTTGTACGCTCCGAACTTGCATCATTCTCGCCCGAAAGTACCGGAAAACTTGACGTACAGGCTTCGCTTATCGAAACGATAAGTGCCGACAACCTTGCCGAAAAGAGTGCCGACATTGCAAACTACCCGATTGCACGTATCAACGGAAAAGGCGAGTTGGACATCAACGCTGCTATAAACCCGGCGTGGGCCGCACAATTCAAGACTCTTATAAGCATCATAAAGCCAACAGAGAAGGTTATCACCAAAGAGAGCTGGAACGCTATCGGAGCCTCTTTTGCAGCATATAGTGCATGGAAAGCTGCCAAGAGCGGATGCGAAGTCGAGAGCCTGGGAATTGAGACTATAAACAAGTTGCTTGCCGAGGATAAAAAAACTGCTCTGCTTGACCTCATTGCACAAGACGCAGCACTCAAAGAGGCATCAGAAGGAATTGACATGGTTGACAAGTTCCTATACATATATCGTGACTTCTACCGCCTGCTACGCAACTTCGTAACACTGCAGGACTTTTACTCGAAAGACAAAAAGGTCAAGGCTATATTCCAGAGCGGACACCTGCTGATAGACCAGCGTGAATGTCGTATGTGCATGCAGGTCACAGATATGGCAAAGCATAGCAGCATGGCTGCTGCAAGCGGGATGTACCTTGTATATTGCGACTGCACGACAAAGACAAGTGCCGCAAAACAGAGTATTGTCGCCGCTATTACAGTGGGAGATATTGGCGAACTTGTCGTAGGCAAGAATGCCATCTATTATGACAACAACGGCGAGATGTGGGATGCTGTAATTACAAAAATCATCGACAACCCAATCAGTATAGGCCAGGCATTCTGGTCACCTTACCGCCGTATGGCAACCACTATTGAGAATTTAATAAACAAAAGTGCAGCCGATAAAGATGCTGCAATGATGAAAGACATCGACACTAAAATCAATACAGCACCTACAGCCTTACCAAAAACCGATGAAAACAAGACACCCGCACAGCCTTTTGACATTGGTAAGTTCGCCGGTATCTTCGCTGCGTTAGGAATGGCTGTCGGCATGATTGGTACAGCTCTGTCAAGCATACTCAAAGGTATGTTCGATCTAAGCCTGTGGCAGTTGATCGCCGCATTCATAGGCATCATGCTGGTAATTTCAGGACCTGCAATGGTTATGGCTTGGCTCAAGCTGCGTCGCCGCAACATTGCACCGCTGCTCAACGCCAACGGATGGGCGATAAACGCAGCAGCCAAGATAAGCATTCCTTTTGGCGAGACTCTTACCAACATGGCAAGGTTCCCCAAACTAAAGTTGAAGGACCCTTATGCAAAGAAAGGTATCCCGACATGGAAAAAATGGGTGATTTCAATTTCTGCACTCATCGTGGTACTTGCAGGCCTATGGCTCGGCAACATATTTGCATGGGCAGGAATTCCTTCTCCGCTACCATTCTTCGACAAAGAGAAAGTTGAGATTGTTGAAGAAGCTCCGGCAACTGTAGAAGCGGCTGCTTCCGACAGTATTATTTAAAAGGAAAACTGCAAAGAAGAATTTGTTTTTATCTTCGCAACAGGGAAGTTAATAAAAATCATTATCTTATATACGATCTGGCTGTTATCGGCGGCGGGCCTGCCGGGTATGTAGCTGCGGAGAATGCAGCAGCAAAGGGCATGAAGGTTGTCCTTTTTGAGAAACGCGAACTGGGTGGCGTATGCCTTAACGAGGGTTGTATTCCTACAAAAACCCTTCTTTACAGTGCAAAGATGTATGACCACGCCACAGGCGGCAAAAAGTACGGAATAACTGCCGAAGGTGTATCTTATGAATATAAGAAGATTGCTGACCGCAAGACAAAGGTTGTACGCAAACTTGTCGCAGGCATAAAACTGAAGATGCAGGAATACGGCGTCGAGGTCATCAACGGCGAGGCTTTCATTGCCGAGGGCAACAATGATTGTATAAAGATTTGCTGCAACGACATCATTTGCGAAACCCGCAAATTGCTTATATGTACCGGCAGCGAGGCTTTCGTACCGCCAATCCCCGGCGTGGAAGGAAATGACGCCATACTCACCAACCGAGAAATACTGGCACTGACCGCAGCACCCGAGAGCATAGTGATAATAGGCGGCGGCGTTATAGGCATGGAGTTTGCGAGTTTCTATAACAGCCTTGGTATCCCGGTAACTGTAA
>JAGCJL010000026.1 GCA_017647975.1 Bacteroidaceae bacterium
GCACCATGAGAAAGTTCCATCCCCAATCTTCTTCACCCACCGAGGAAGTGTTATGCTTTTAAGGTTCTCGCAACGAAGAAAAGCACTTTCCCCAATCTCTTCCACCCATTCGGGCAGAGTGATTTCCGTGAGGTTCTCACAACCCAAGAAAGCCTTTTCCCCAATCTTCTTTATCCACTGAGGTAATTCTACGCTCGTGAGTTCTTTGCAATCCTCGAACGCTTTATCTTTTATCTCCGTCTCCCACTCGGGTATGATGGACTTTCCATCCTGGATGTCGTAGCCGTATTTTTTGTATTTTGCCATAGTAGTGTTTTCGGGTGGTTTATTTAGGGCAAAGGTATGAATAAATGAGTGAAATAATATCAAACTTGCTTGAATATTTTTTTTGCAACGAGTGAAAGTATCTTCGAGTTGACTCAAATATATTTGAAAACACAAGCAGAGGGCAAACACAGCATCCTAATGTCGTTAAACTTTCCAAGCAAAAAAATGCCCCATTCCGGGGCAAATTTTTTCGTAGAACAAAAAGAAACAACCACCATAATGTCTAACACTATGGTGGCTGCGTAATGAAGATAGTTTTATGTATTGTGAAGGTGGTTATTCCTCTTCTTCGGGTTCTACTCCTCGTTCGTGTTCGTCAATGAAACTGTGGATGTAGTCTTCACGGAGTTTTAGGCAGTGAAGAGAGAAAATTATGGGTGATATTTTGACTTCAAAGAGCGGTCTTGGCAGGTCGTTCTTTTTTTGTAAAAAGTGGCTTTGGCAGTCTCAGGGCAGTGTTTGGGCAGTCTCTCGTCCTTCACTTACTACTCCTTTTTTCAGGAGGATTTGGTAATAGTTTCAGGGCAGTATTTGGGCAGTTTTCGCTCAATTTTGGGCTATTTTGGGGTAGTTTTTGACAAAAAAAATGACCGACTGGCTACCCAATCGGTCATCGTAAATCGTTGATGTTTAGACTTATAGTCTCTGTTGTTCTATTAATACTCCTCCTCGTCAAAGAAAAAGTCTTCTTTGCTTGGGTAGTCGGGCCAGATGTCCTCAATGCTTTCGTAAACATCGCCTTCGTCCTCTATTTCCTGAAGGTTTTCTATAACTTCCAAAGGTGCACCTGAACGCACTGCATAGTCAATAAGCTCATCTTTTGTTGCGGGCCATGGTGCGTCTTCCAATTTTGATGCCAATTCCAGTGTCCAATACATATCTAATTAGTGTTTTATTGTTAAATAATAAGTTTTTTGTGGTTGCAAAAATATATTAAAAATGTTTACTTACAAGGTTTTTCCCATTTTTTTTCCTTGCCGTTATGCAAGAATCGTTGGAGCAGGAAAAGATAGTCCGATAAACGGTTTATATACACCATTGATTCCTGTGGCACTTCACTATGTTCTTTCACTGCAACCATTGTTCTTTCGGCTCTGCGACATACTGTCCTGCACAGGTTTGCACGAGCCGGAGCCTCATCACTGCTTGGCAGAATAAAGTCGTGCATGGGTGGCAATGATGCTTCAAGCAGGTCTATTTCCTTTTCCAATATGGAAATCTTTTCTACAGGAATTGTCCGTATATTGCCGGCATCTTTACATGCAAGTCCACAACCTATTGTAAGGATGTTATTCTCTATTTCTTCGATGAAAGCAACAATTTTTGTATTATGAATGCTTGCTGCCAACAGACCTAAGTGTGCATTCAGTTCGTCAAGTGTACCGTATGCCTCTACTCGTGGATGGTTCTTTGCCACGCGTGTGCCACCTATGAGAGATGTTGTTCCATTGTCACCGGTTGCTGTGTATATTGTTGCTTTTTTGCTCTCCATTGTTTAGTTCTTATTGTTTGAGTGTGTAGTTTTGCTTGCACTTCTCTTTGTCGAAAAACAGTATGCCGTAGCTATACATGTCGTATGTTACAATAGTTCGCGGGTCTTTTATTACTTCGTTCCACCACAATCGGCTCTCTTTGCTACGGTTTATTCCCTCAACAATGATTATGCTGTTTTTGTTTGTGTGGGGCAGTGCAACCGAAAGTAGCGATGCTTGCTCCTCACATTTTCCAATATATAACATTCCAATCTGTCCGACATTTGCTATTGCCTCTGTCAATTCTTGGCAACAGTCACCAGCAATTGTTTGGCAGTTTAGAGTATTGAGTAGTGCCTTGATGCTTTCTTTAATCTCTTCTTTATTGTTTGAAATGCAATATTTGTCTGCAGTAGGTTTTGCCATAGCCATTATTGCAGCGGCTGTGGTAGATTCTATTGCAATGCAATTCGTGGGGTTGAAATAGTTGGTTATCCTAAACAACGCTTTTGCATGTTTTTTGCAAAAAAATCCCTTTTTATCGGCAATTTCTTCAACGCCTGCATAGGCGTAATAGGGTAATCTTTCTTTAAGCACTTCTGTTACAAAGAAAAAGGCAGAGGGGGATTGTACTCCATACCCCCTGTTGTGCCTTATTCTGTATATGTAACCTTTTATGCTCATCTTATATTAAAGCGAAAATGCCTCTTTAACTTTCTCTACATAGTCGAGTTTCTCCCAAGTGAAAAGTTCTACTTCAACAACCTTTGTGTCAAGGTAGCGTGAGCTGAATACTTTCTTCACTGTCTGTGGAGTGCGGCCTACATGACCGTATGATGCTGTCTCGCTGTATATTGGATTACGCAATTTTAAACGCTCCTCGATGGCTTTTGGGCGTAGGTCGAACAACTGCTGTACTTTCTTTGCAATCTCGCCGTCGGTCATGTTTACTTTGGATGTACCGTATGTGTTTACAAATACGCTTACAGGCTGTGCTACACCAATGGCGTATGACAACTGTATGAGAGCCTCATCGGCAACGCCTGCTGCAACGAGGTTCTTTGCAATGTGACGTGCTGCGTATGCTGCACTGCGGTCAACCTTGCTGGGGTCCTTACCGCTGAAAGCACCACCACCATGAGCTCCTTTGCCACCATATGTGTCAACGATGATCTTGCGGCCTGTAAGTCCGGTGTCTCCATGAGGGCCACCGATAACGAATTTTCCTGTTGGGTTGACATGGTATTTAATATCGTCGCCAAACAAAGCAAGCACGTTCTCTGATGTAATCTTTGCCTTTACGCGGGGCATGAGGATGTTGAGTACATCTTCCTTGATTTTTGCAATCTGTGCTGCGTCGGCTGCCAACTGAGCCTTTTCACCCTCTTCTGTCGGGCGGATAAAGTCGTCGTGCTGTGTCGATACAACAATAGTGTCTATACGTACAGGTTTGTTCTCGTCGTTGTATTCAACAGTAACCTGACTCTTTGAGTCGGGGCGTAGATATGTCATCTCTTTACCTTCGCGACGAATTTCAGCAAGTTCGGTGAGGATAAGGTGTGACAAGTCAAGTGATACAGGCATGAAATTCTCTGTCTCGTTGGTTGCATAACCGAACATCATACCCTGGTCGCCAGCACCCTGTTCCATTGGATTTTCGCGTTCTACACCACGGTTGATATCGGCACTCTGTTCGTGGATTGCAGAGAATATACCGCATGAATTTCCATCGAACATGTACTCGCTCTTGGTGTAACCAATCTTGTTGATTACGCGACGTGCAATGTCCTGCAAATCAACGTATGCCGAAGATTTTACCTCGCCGGCAATAACAACCTGTCCGGTTGTTACAAGTGTTTCACAAGCAACTTTTGATTCAGGGTCAAAAGCAATTAGTTCATCAAGAACTGCGTCCGAAATCTGATCGGCAACTTTGTCGGGGTGTCCCTCTGAAACTGATTCTGAAGTGAATAGATATCCCATAATAATAAATTTTGGCTCGTAATGAGCATGGTTAATAATCTTGTTGTGTAAGACTCTTTTATTTGTGGGATAAGAATGCCGGCAGACAAGCCTTTGAAGATACCCTGTTGTTGGGTTTTTTAGCATTTTTTACTGTGGTTGCAAGCAGTCAAATCTCTCCACAAGAGTCATTTTAAAGTCTCTTAATCTAAATACGTTGCAAAGTTAAGTGCTTTTTGTGTAAAAGAGATGTTTTTGCCCTCTTTTTTTTACAGCATATCTTTTTTTAACTATTTTTTCACTAAAACAGGTATGGTTATAACTCCGTTTTATTCAAAAAATATAATTTTTGTTTTATAAAGGTTTGTTTAATATTCTTTAATCGTTATCTTTGCAAACAGAACATTTTTTATTTTTATTTTAAACTCACTTAATATGAATTTCAAAAAGTTTTTTGGTTTTGCACTTGTAGCCGTAATCGCTCTTTTCAGCACATCGGCTAATGCACAGTCACTTTCTCCCTCTACCAAATGGCATTGGGACAAAGGTACTATCGTAGTTGAAACTCCAGAGCGTCCTGCTGGTCAGGAGCATGTTCTCAATCTCGCTGTTGCTCCAATCAAGACAGTTCGCGTAGCGTTCGTAGGTCTTGGTATGCGTGGTGATGGTGCCGTTATTCGTTTCTGCCGTATCCCCGGTGTTGAAATAGTTGCTCTTTGCGACTATGAGTACGAGCGTGCCGAGGAGTGCAACAAGTTCTTGCGTGAGCAGGGTTTGATGCCTGCCGACATCTACTATGGTGCCGATGGTTACAAGGCTCTTTGCGAGCGTCCCGACATTGACCTCGTTTACATTGCTGCCGACTGGAATCACCACTATCCTATTGCAAAATATGCAATGGAGAATGGCAAGCACGCCGCTATCGAGGTTCCTTCAGCAATGAACTTGGAGCAGTGCTGGAGCCTTATCGACCTTTCAGAGAAGACACGTCTTCACTGCTTTATCCTTGAGAACTGCTGCTATGACGACTATGAGATGAATGCTCTTGCAATGGCTCAGGATGGCGTATTTGGTGAGATTATCCGTGCCGAAGGTGCTTACATCCACAGCCTTGAGTGGTTCTGGGATGCTTATTGGAAAGATCCTGCCGACAATGACGTTGACAACCTTCACTGGCGTTTGAAATATAACAAAGAAAACCGTGGTGACCTCTATGCTACACACGGCCTTGGCCCCGTTGCACAGTGCTTGGATATTCACCGTGGCGACCGTTTCACAACATTGGTTGCAATGGATACAGATCCATTCTTCGGAAAAGAACTTATTAAGGAAAAGACAGGTAAAGAGTGTGGCGAGTTCCGCAATGGTGACCACACAACAACACTAATGCGTACAGCAAAAGGTAAAGTCGTAGAGATTCAGCACAACGTAATGACTCCACAGCCTTACAACCGCTTGTTCAAGCTCACAGGTACAAAAGGTTATGCAACAAAGTATCCAACACCAGAGTTCGCACTTTCAGGCGAGGCACTCAAGGGTACAGGTGCTCCTCAGGTTGACAACCTCAATGCACACGGTTTCATGAACGCAGAGCAGAAGCAGGCTCTTACAGCTAAGTACTATCACCCAATCCTCAAAAAGTATGTTGAGAAGGGTCGTGATCTTGGTCATGGTGGTATGGATTTTGTGATGGATTCACGCCTTGTTTACTGTTTGCAGAACGGTTTGCCTCTCGATATGGACGTTTATGACATGGCAGAGTGGTGCTGTTTGGCAGAACTCGGTACTTTGTCAATGGACAACAACTGTGCAGCCGTTACATTCCCCGACTTTACACGCGGTCACTGGAATGAGGTGAAAGGTTACAACCACGCTTACGCCGCTCCTGAGGCAGAGGCTGCTACAGAGGCTGAGGCAGAGGCTTACTCTGCAGCACAGAAGAAAGTAACAGCAGAGAAGAATCTTTGGGCTCTCTACGATGCAGTGAAAGCTGCAAAGGCTGCCGGCAATGCTAAGGCTGAGGCTGCTGCTCAGAAGAAACTCGATGCTGCAAAGGCTGCTGCTGACAAGGCTATCGTAAAAGAGATGAAGAAGGCTGCTAAGAAGTAAGCCAATCTTCATAATATAATATATGCGAGACATCGGTGGGTGTCTCGCATATATTTTTTTCTCCTTACTTTCTATTTTACTCCTTATATATAATAATTTTACTTAATATGTGAATTACATTTTTTCAAAAGTGTAGGAAAACTGAACTTTATTTGTATTTTTGCAATACAAAGGTGTTCTGGCAAAACAAAAAGTCAGCGGTTAACACTGTTTTTTTGTGAGTCGTAAGTATTGAACGAATAAAAACGAAGAATTATGATAGCAGTATTAAAGCATGGAGTAACAAAGGCTCAGCAGGATAATCTTATTCATTGGCTTGAGTCGCAGAATGTGAGAGTACATGTCTCCGAGGGTGAGATGCAGACAGTTATTGGTCTTATTGGTGATACCCGTAAGATTGACATTGACCTGTTAGCAGGTCTTGAAATTATTGACAGGGTTACACGTATCAGCGATCCTTTCAAGAGTGCTAACCGTAGTTTCCACCCCGAGGATACTGTTGTGACTGTAGGTAAGGGTGAGAATGAAGTTAAGATTGGTGGCGGTCACTTTGCAATTATGGCCGGTCCTTGTTCTGTAGAAAGTGAGGAGCAGATATTGACCGTAGCTCACGCAGTAAAGGCATCGGGTGCAAATATCCTTCGTGGTGGTGCATTCAAACCACGTACCTCTCCTTATGATTTCCAAGGTTTGCGTGCCGAAGGCTTGCAGCTTCTTCTCAAGGCACGCGAGGCAACAGGATTGCCCATTGTTACCGAGATTATGGCAGCTTCGCATCTTGACCTCTTTGCCGATGTGGATATCATTCAGGTTGGTGCGAGAAATATGCAGAACTTTGAGTTGCTTAAGGAACTCGGACGTTGCGACAAGCCAATCCTTTTGAAACGCGGTCTTTCAGCAACATTGAAGGAACTTCTTATGAGTGCCGAATATATCATGTCCGAGGGTAACGAACAAGTGATTCTTTGCGAACGTGGTATTCGCAGTTATGATAATTATACACGTAATGTTCTTGACCTTGCAGCAGTCCCTGTTTTGCATGGTTTGACTCACTTGCCTGTGGTTGTTGATCCCAGCCATGCAACAGGTGTCTCTCGTCTTGTACGTCCAATGGCTTGTGCTGCTTGTGCTGCAGGAGCCGATGGTCTTATCATTGAAGTTCATGACAATCCTGTATGTGCATTGTGCGACGGTGCACAGTCACTTACTCCCGAACAGTTTGATGAGGTGGCATCGCGTGTTAGAGAGATACGCAGTATAATGCAATAATTGGTGGTATGAAGGTTGGAATTGTAGGTTTGGGACTTATCGGTGGTTCGGCAGCAAAGGCTTATAAGGCTGCCGGACATGAGGTTTATGCCTACGACATAGAAAGTCGCATAACCGGATTTGCTTGTCTTGAGGGTACTGTAGATGCAGAATTGACTGCTGTGAACATTGTTGAATGTGACTTGCTGTTGTTGACTGCTACCCCAAAAGCGGTAATGGGGTATATTAAAGATAATGCGTGTCATGTGTCGGCAAAAACTCTTGTCATAGATTTCTGTGGAACAAAGAAAGGAGTCTGTGCCGTTGGTTTTGAACTTGCACTTAAGTATGGCTTTACGTATGTAGGTGGTCATCCTATGGCAGGGCTTCAGTTCTCGGGATATAAATATTCTAAGGAGACTCTTTATAATGGTGCGTCATTTATTCTTGTACCGCCGGTACACGATGATATTGCTTTGCTTGATAGGGTAAAACAGGCTTTGTTGCCGCTTGGTTTCAAGAAATTTGTGGTAACTACTGCCGATTTTCATGACAGTATGATTGCATATACGTCACAGATGTGTCATGTGGTGTCGAATGCTTTTATAAAAAGTCCTTCGGCAAAATTCCACAAAGGCTATAGTGCCGGCAGTTTCCGCGACTTCACTCGAGTGTCCCGCTTGAATGAGGATATGTGGTGCGAACTGTTCCTTGAGAATAAGGAACACCTTCTTAAAGAACTTGATTTATTGATAAATTCTCTTCATGAATATCGCGAGGCGATAGCAACAGATAATGCTGAACTATTACGTGGTTTGTTACGTGATGGTCGCATAGCAAAGGAAGAGACTGAAAAATAATAGCATGCAGTACAGGACAATACACGTTGATGCTTCACGCAGTTATGATATTCACATCGGTAAAGGACTCTTGACCGATGTTGCTCGTTTAATACGTCCTCTTGTAGGGGAGTGTCGTCTTGCTGTCATAACCGACAGCAATGTCAATGCGTTACACGGCGAGAGACTTATGCAAGTGCTTGAAAATGATGGCTATAATGTCGTAAAATATGTAATTCCTGCTGGAGAGGCTTCAAAATGTGCCGAGAATCTTTTGGCGTTTCTTAACTTCCTCGCTCTTGAACAGATAACCCGTAGCGATGCGGTTATCGCGTTTGGCGGCGGTGTGGTTGGTGATTTAGGTGGTCTTTCGGCATCGCTGTTTTTGCGTGGTGTGAAATATATACAGGTTCCTACTACATTGCTTGCTGCTGTAGATAGTTCGGTAGGTGGAAAGACTGCAATAGATATTCCTGCCGGAAAAAATCTTGTCGGCAGTTTCTATCAGCCTGTAATGGTGTGTTGTGACACAGAACTGATGGATACTCTTCCTGCCGAAATCTATCGTGACGGTTGTGCTGAGGTTATAAAATATGGAATGATTCTCGATGGAGAACTATATAAGGTGTTGCATGAAATTCCATTTGATAGAGAAAGCGTTGTAGCAAGATGTGTTGAGATTAAACGCGATGTTGTTCAGCAGGATGAATTTGACAATGGTGTTCGCGGATTGTTGAATTTTGGTCACACTTTTGGTCATGCAATAGAAAAACTGAGCAATTTTGCAGTCTCTCATGGCGAGGCTGTGGCAAAGGGTATGGTAATAGCTTCACGTATTGCACCTCTATGCGGTATGTGTGATGTCGCCGATGAACTCTCTGCCTTGTTGGTGGAATATGGCTTTGACATAACTTGTGGCTATAATGCCGATGAAATATATAATGCACTGCTTGCTGACAAAAAACGTCGTGGCGGAACTATTGCTGTTGTTCTTCCACGTGCTATAGGCGAATGTATTCTTGTTAATATGCCTCTAGATGATTTGAATGTATTGCTAAAGAAAGTGTTGTCTTGAATATGAAGAAGAGTGTTTATGGAACATTGCAGGGTGCGGTAACCCCGCCACCATCAAAATCTCAGGCTCACCGTCTGCTGATATGTGCGGCACTTGGCTCATCGCCTTGCACTATAGAATGTGCAAGTGTGAATGATGATATTGTTGCCACAATGAGATGCCTGAATGCTCTTGGTGCCGATATATCATATTCCGATGGAGTGTTTGCTGTGAATCCGGTAAAAACGGTTAAAGGTGCAGAACTCGATTGTGGAGAAAGTGGTTCTACACTTCGTTTCCTTATTTCCGTTGCTGCGGTATTAGGTGCAGATGCAACTTTTACAGGAAGTGGGAAACTTCCTCAACGTCCAATGTCACAGTTATGCGAACTGTTAGCCTCTAATGGAATAGAGTTTGAACGTCATTCGGCAGATGAATTGCCTGTTACATGTAGGGGGGTATTGCAGGGTGGTAAATTCTCTTTGCCAGGGAATATATCATCTCAATATCTTACAGGGCTTCTGTTTGCTTTACCGTTGGCAGATGTTGATAGCGAGATAGAGGTGACTGGAACAATGACAAGTGCATCGTATATTGCAATGACGCTCGAAGCATTGCGTATTGCCGGCATTGTTATAGAACGGGCAGGAAATATATTCAAGATAAAAGGAAATCAACACTATAATATGCCTTCAAGAGTGTTTGTAGAGGGTGACTGGTCATCGGCTGCATTTTGGGTTGTTGCAGGAGTGATAGGCAAGCAACCTCTTACAATTTGTGGCATGAACACAGAGTCTTTGCAAGGTGACAGCTATATTATTGAACATCTTCGTTCTATGGGGGCATTCATAAATGTCGATGAAAACAAGGTTTTTGCCATGCCGTCGCATCTGTTCGGTGCCGAACTTGATTGTACCGATACTCCAGATCTCTTGCCTGTACTATCAGTTGCGGCAGCAGTGGCACAGGGAACAACAACATTTACCGGTGTGGGTCGTCTGCGTTTCAAGGAGAGCGACCGTCTTGCAGCCATGAAGAGTGTTCTTGATAAATTCGGTATAACATCATACATTGGTGATGATACTTTTACCGTTGTTGGTGGTGCACCGGTAGCCGGCGAGGCTGTTGATACTTTTGGCGATCATCGTATAGCAATGTCTGCTACGATATTGTCAACAGTTTCAAAAGGTGTTACAACCATTGATGGTGCCGGTTGTGTGGCAAAGTCATACCCTTGTTTTTTCAATGATTTTGCGTTACTTGGTGGAATTGAAAAATAAAATAATAAGATATGGATTTAGAAAAGCTTCGTAAAGAGATTGACGAGATTGATTCTCAGATGTGTGACCTTTTTGCACGTCGCATGCAGGTGGTATCAGGTATTGGAAAATACAAGAAGGAGAATAACCTTCCGGTTTATCACCCATCACGTGCACGTACTGTATTGCAGAACGTGTCAAAACGCCTTGGCCCGGAATTTGAGGGTTATGGCCGTACATTGTATCGCACAATATTTGACCTCAGTGAGTCTTATGAGACACGCATGCTCTCTGAGGGTAGCGAATTCTTCAATCATTTCAAGCAGATAGCATCTGTTCCTCCACAGCCGTTCCCCAAGCGTGCTTCTGTGGCTTGTGCCGGTTGTGAGGGCTCATACGCTCATCTTGCTTCGGAACGTCTTTTTGACCTTCCCGAAATCATGTATATGAGCAATTTTGAAGGTGTATTCAAGGCTGTGAACAGTGGCTTGTGCGAGTTTGGAGTTCTGCCAATAGAGAATTCTCTTGCTGGTTCGGTAAATGCAATTTATGATCTTCTTTCAACATACAACGTGAGCATTGTACGTGCTGTACGTTTGAAAGTTGACCACGCTATACTTACTCTTCCTGGAGCAAAACTTGAAGATGTTCGCGAGATATATTCTCACCAGCAGGCAATAAGCCAGTGTTCTGAATTCCTTTCTACATTGAAGAATGTACGTGTGATTGCTTGTGAGAATACTGCAGAGGCTGCAAGAATGATTGCACAAGCAGGTGATCCAACAAAAGCGTCGCTTTCATCGCGTCTTTGTGCCGAACTCTATCAGTTGCAGGTTGCCAAGACATCGGTCCAGAACCGTGACAACAACTATACACGTTTCATCTGTATTGCAAAAGAACCAAAGATATATTCAGGAGCCGACCGTACAAGTATCATGATTAACATCCCCAACCGTCCGGGAACGCTCTTCCGCATAATGTCGCGTTTCAATGCTACAGGTGTGAATCTTGTAAAGCTTGAGAGCCGCCAGATACCAGAACGCGAGTTCGAGTACCGTTTCTATTTCGACATCGAGGCTTCTGTGTATAGCGATGAGTTCCTGTCACTAATGTGTGAACTTCATGAGTGTGGGGAGCAGTTCAGGTATTTTGGTACTTATGCCGAAATAATCTAAAATTGTTGCCTAAAACCGCGATTATCGTGTTGTTTTGTCTGTTGTATAATCCTCATTTACGTTTAGTAAACTACGGTTCCCCAACAGACACACGCCTTATCCTAACCGTTTTATGCTAACAATGTTGCGGTTGAATAAATTGTTTCTTGTAAATACTTTATTATATGAATCCAAAGGTTGTCGCTATTGCAAAATGGTGTGTCTTGCTTTTATGTTGGTTGCTATTCTCACCGTTGTTCTACTGGCTTGCAGGCAAGTGGGGTATGGTAAGCAAGGCAAGGCGTATTTGGCTTTCAATATTCTCGCCGAATGTCGTAATACTCATTTGCTTATTGTTTATGCTGATTGTCCTGTTTGTGGCGTATATGGCTATGCTTTACAACAGCCGGGATATGGTAAAAATCTATGAAGATTCTGAAAGACTGGAGAGAATAACAGGTGTGGCATTCCCTGAATTCAAGCTTATGGAATATGAAAAGGGTGAGGCTAGTTTCTTGGGTGATTATGAGGATAAATTCATTCTTGAAATGGAAGAGGAACTCCCTGAAGCGACATATCACCATCTCGACAGCATAATAGAGTGCGGTGATGCTCATTGGGACGGAGATGGCGAAAGGTATTGGTACAGGAATATATGGGGTAATAGCTTGCCTACACCCGAAGGTGAGAACCCAGAGTATGACCATTTCATAGAAATCAGTCTTGAGAAAGGAAGCCGGAGAGTCAATCTCAGTTGGGGTATGTGGTAATAAAAGGATTATAAAATGAAAAAAATAGTTTTATTGTTCGGGTTGTCGCTTTTTACGTTAAATATACAGGCTCAGGTTGGTATAGAAAAGAGTAATGCTACCGACAGTGCAACAACAGAACGGATATATGATATTCAACAGGTTGATAAACAGCCGAAATTCCCTGGTGGAATAACCTCATTGCAGAGTTATATAAATCGAAGTCTTAAATATCCGCAGATATCCCGTGAAAACAACTCGCAAGGTCGTGTTATAGTACGTTTTGTTATAAATAGCAACGGAACTGTCACAAACCCACAGGTTGTCAGAAGCTCCGGTGATTTCTGTCTTGATATGGAGGCTGTTCGTGTTATCGGGTCTATGCCAAAATGGAAACCGGGCAAGTACAAAGGGAAACCTGTATGCGTATTCTTTACCTTGCCGATTGTTTTTAAATTGCAATAGTCGAATTACTATTATAATATGAGTATATGAAAAAGATATTAGTTATAAATGGTCCTAACCTGAATATGCTGGGGTTGCGTGAACCGGAACTTTATGGTGCAAGAAATTTTGAGGCTTTGCAAAAGTTTATCCTTGAATGTGCCGATGAAATGGGGCTTTCGGTAGAACTATTCCAATCGAACCACGAGGGTGTCATAGTCGATAAGATACAAGCTGCATATAAGGTGTTCGATGCAATTCTTATAAATCCAGCGGCTTATACGCATACAAGTGTGGCTATACTTGATGCTCTGAAGGCGGTGGCATTGCCTACTGTTGAGGTGCATCTAACCGATATATCTACGCGTGAGGATTTTCGTAAGTTCTCTTTTGTCTCACTTTATGCTCAAAAGACTATATGCGGTAAGGGCTTTGAGGGGTATAAAGAGGGTTTGAAATATTTGTTGGAACTGTAA
>JAGCJL010000027.1 GCA_017647975.1 Bacteroidaceae bacterium
CAGTTACGCTGAGAGGCTTTTTTGTTATGTGATAGATAAAGTTATCATTCTAAATTTTAAAAACCTCAACACATACACTATTTTTGTATTTTATTAGCATAAACATATTACATACGATAGAGAAAGTATGAACGGAGATTTTAATATACGCGGCAAGAACAGTGATAAGGAGTTTGAGAATGCTCTACGTCCTCTCTCTTTCCCCGACTTCAGCGGACAGGAGAAGATTGTGAGCAACCTCAAGATTTTTGTTCAGGCTGCCAAGATGCGTGGCGAGTCTCTTGACCACGTTCTGTTGCATGGTCCTCCGGGACTTGGAAAAACAACTCTCAGCAATATTATCGCAAATGAGTTGGGCGTTGGTTTTAAGGTGACATCGGGACCTGTTCTTGATAAACCGGGCGATCTCGCCGGCCTGCTCACGTCGCTTGAGCCTAACGACGTGCTCTTCATCGATGAGATACACCGTCTGTCGCCTATTGTCGAGGAGTATCTCTATTCGGCTATGGAGGACTACCGTATCGACATCCTTATCGATAAAGGTCCGTCGGCACGCTCGATACAGATAGACCTTAACCCCTTCACCCTCATTGGTGCTACGACACGAAGCGGATTGCTCACTGCTCCGTTACGTGCCCGCTTTGGTATTAACATGCACCTGGAGTATTACGACAGCAAGACTTTGGCCGGTATCATCTCAAGGTCGGCACAGATTCTTGGCGTTTCGTATGACGAAGAGGCTACATACGAGATAGCACGCCGCAGCCGCGGTACGCCGCGTATTGCCAACGCCCTATTGAGACGTGTACGTGACTTTGCACAGGTCATCGGTGACGGGCACATTACAAATTCCATTGCAAAAACTGCGTTGGAGGCTCTTAACATTGACAAATACGGACTTGATGAAATTGACAATAAGATTCTGTGTACAATAATCGACAAGTTCAAGGGTGGCCCTGTGGGTATTGGAACTATCGCTACCGCATTGAGTGAGGATGCCGGAACTATTGAGGAGGTTTACGAGCCTTATCTCATCAAAGAAGGTTTTATCAAACGCACTCCACGCGGACGCGAGGTTACAGACCTTGCCTACAAGCACTTGGGACGCAGCCGTTTCAACAACGGTGAACAGGGTAGTTTGTTTTAAAAAAACACGAAAAAATGGGAAAACTGCAATCATTAGCCAAAGATACCGCAATATACGGACTTAGCAGTATTATAGGTCGCTTTCTGAATTATCTTCTTGTGCCATTATACACAGCCAAGATGAGTGTGGAGAGCGGCAATTACGGTATTGTCACCAATATCTATGCATGGGTGGCAATACTGTTGGTTTTCCTGACATTCGGTTTTGAAACGACTTTTTTCAGGTTTGCAAGCAAAGAGAATGCCGATGTTAAAAAGGTATTTTCTATGTCTATGCAAGTCATTGGTCTTTTATGCGGAATATTCTTATTGCTTGTTTTTCTGTTTCTGCCATCGATAGCCGAAACGCTCGGATATTCCATGCATCCTGAATTTATTGGTATAATGGCTGTTGTTGTTTCTCTGGATGCACTACAAGCTATTCCTTTCGGATTACTAAGACTACAAAAAAGACCAATAAAGTTCGCATCACTAAAACTGCTTAATATATTTGCAAACATATCGCTTAACCTTATATTCTTCCTCCTGTTGCCATGGATGTTTTCCAATGGTATAGAATGGGTTTCAAAAATATACAATCCCGAAGAACAGACTTTATATGTTTTTTTAATTAACCTCATCTGTACATCATTCATCACTCTGTTCTTTATTCCGGAACTTAAACTTTTCCATTTTACTTTTGACGGAGGATTGTTAAAGAACATGCTCAAATATTCTTGGCCGCTGCTGTTGCTCGGTATTGCCGGAATTTTGAATCTTAATGCAGACAAAATAATATACACCTATCTTGTTCCGGGAAAACAAGGTATTGTGGATTTGAGTATTTATGGAGCATCGGTAAAGGTTGCCGCTATAATGGCAATGCTCATGCAGGCTTTCCGCTATGCATACGAGCCTTTTGTTTTTGGAAACAGTAAGGAGAAAGACAGTAAGGTTCTTTATGCCAAGGCTATGAAATATTTCATTGTCATAGCTATGATAGCTTTCCTTGTGGTAATGTTCTACATGGATATACTGCGATATATCATAAACCCGGGGTATTGGCAAGGATTAAAAGTGGTACCAATAATAATGGCTGCTGAGATTTTTATGGGAATATATTTTAATCTTTCTTTCTGGTATAAACTCAATGACGAGACATACTGGGGTGCAATATTCTCATTTATTGGCTGCTTTATTCTTTTTGCCGTAAATATTCTATTTGTTCCAAAATATGGATACATGGCATGTGCATGGGCATCATTATCCGGTTATTTCACAGCAATGATTCTTTCATATTTTGTGGGACAGAAACGAAATGCAATAAACTACGATCTTAAGGCAATATTCAAATATACTGCTCTTTTCGCGGTGGTTTATGGCGTTTCGTTGATACAACCTTTTGAAAACAGTTTTGTAAAAATGGGTATAAACACTCTATTACTTGCTGTTTTTGTGTGGTATTTCATAAAGAACGATTTACCTTTAAAGAATATACCTTTTATCAACCGTTTTTTCAAGTAAACGGTCACACAAGTTTCGGACTTAGAAATTTATTCACTAACTTTGCAAAAATTATTCAGAATAACAATAAAAATTATATATATGGCTCTTAAAGCAGGTATCGTAGGACTTCCAAACGTTGGAAAATCAACACTATTTAATTGTTTGTCGAGTGCTAAAGCTCAGGCAGCAAATTTCCCTTTCTGTACCATTGACGCACAAATGGGACAAATCACCGTTCCCGATGAACGACTTAACAAACTTGCCGAACTTATACACCCCGACCGTATTGTTCCCGCTACTTGCGACATTGTTGATATTGCCGGTCTTGTAAAAGGTGCAAGCAAAGGTGAAGGACTTGGTAACCAATTCCTTGGTAATATTCGCGAGACCGATGCTATCATACACGTTCTACGTTGCTTTGACAATGACAATATCGTTCACGTCGATGGCTCTGTAAACCCTGTACGTGACAAGGAAATCATTGACCTTGAACTACAGTTCAAAGACCTTGAAACTGTTGAGAACCGTATCAAACGTGTAGAAAAACAGGCACGTGTCGGTGGAGACAAACAGGCAAAGCTTGAGTATGATGTACTTATAAAGTTCAAAGAGGCACTTGAGGCCGGAAAATCGGCACGTACTGTACAGTTCGATACAGAAGATGAAGTACAAATTGCTAAAAATCTCTTCTTACTTACATCAAAACCAGTTTTGTATGTATGTAACGTAGATGACACTTCGGCTGCAAAAGGCAACAAACATGTTGATGCAGTACGCGAAGCAATAAAGGACGAGAATGCAGAACTTCTTATAATCTCGGCACAAACCGAAGCGGACATTGCTGAACTTGAAAGCTATGAAGAGAAGCAAATGTTCCTTGAAGATATGGGATTGAAAGAGTCGGGTTGTGACCGCCTTATAAAGGCTATCTATTCACTCCTTAACCTACAGACATATATCACTGCCGGTGTAATGGAGGTAAGAGCCTGGACATTCCGCAAGGGCTGGAAAGCTCCTCAGTGTGCAGGTGTTATCCACACCGATTTTGAAAAAGGTTTCATCCGTGCCGAGGTTATAAAGTACGACGATTATATCAATTACGGTTCTGAAGCTGCAGTTAAAGAAGCCGGCAAGATGAGCGTTGAAGGAAAAGAGTATATAGTTCAGGATGGTGATATAATGCACTTCCGCTTTAATGTATAAAAACATGGGATTTATAAATAGTGCCATTACATGGAATCCATCATTAAGCCCATTCTCTATATTAGGGTTTGAGGTTCGCTACTATTCACTTTGCTGGTGTATTGGATTCCTTCTTGCATATTACATAGTAAAAAAGGCATATAAGAACAGCGGTGTAGGCGAAGATAAATTTGAACCGTTGTTCATGTATTGTTTCTTTGGTATTCTAATAGGAGCAAGATTGGGACACTGTCTTTTCTATGAAGCAGACTATTATCTTTCACACCCAATGGAGATGATACTTCCTGTAAAGAAGACAGCCGAAGGACTCAAGTTTATAGGTTATCAGGGACTTGCAAGTCATGGTGGAGTTATAGGTGTAATTACAGCACTGTTATTCTATACAAGAAAGACAAAGCTCACCATGGTATGGACACTTGACCATATAGCCATTGCAGCACCGTTGTTCGGAGCATTGATACGCTTCGGTAATTTTATGAACAGCGAGATTATAGGTAATGTAACCGATGCACCTTGGGGAGTGATATTCGTACAGGCAGGAGAAACCATACCACGTCACCCTGCACAGCTTTACGAAGCCATTGCCTACCTTGTGATATTCTTTACGCAATTGCTGTTATACAAGAAGCTACGCAACAGAATGGGCAAGGGATTTTTCCTCGGTTTTTGCCTGTTCACAATTTTCACCTTCCGTTTCTTCGTCGAGTTCATAAAGGAAAACCAGGTGGCATTTGAAGATGGTATGACACTGATAATGGGACAATGGCTCAGCATTCCGCTTATAATAGCCGGACTCTATTATATGATTAAAGGAATAAAGAAATGATGTGCAGCTGCACATCATTTCTTTATTTATTACAAGCAGATGTCTCTTTTAAACGTTCATCTTCACTCATCGCTGCAATACGTTTAACCTCTGATATATCAAGACAAAGAGCCTTTGCCAAACGTGTACCGTACTCCTTATCGGCAAGGTAACAGTGCGCCGCATGACGGTACTTTATATTATCCGTAACAGACATCATATCCTCTGCCGTGTTGCTTATCAACAAAGCCCGCTTTTCTTTACTCATAAGCCTGTAAAGATTACCCGGTTGATAAAAACAATCATCTGTGCGGTCTTCGTATGGATTGTAACGCATTACCTCTCCTGTAGCTGGTGAAAAGGATTGTTTAACGTCACTTGTTTTCCACTCTCCTATGCTGTTAGGAGAATAACCTTTTATTGCTCCATTATTGCCATCTACGCGCATTGCACCATCACGGTGAAAACTGTGTACTGGGCATTTTGCTCTATTGACGGGTATCTGGTCGTGGTTTACCCCGAGCCTGTAACGTTGTGCATCGCCATAGGAAAAAAGTCTTCCTTGTAGAAGTTTGTCGGGTGACAATCCTATACCGCGAACGATATGAGCTGGATTGAATGCAGCCTGTTCAACCTCGGCAAAATAGTTTTCGGGATTACGGTTCAATTCCAGAACACCGACCTCAATCAATGGAAAATCCTTGTGACTCCATACCTTTGTAATATCGAACGGATTCTCTTTGTATGTGGCAGCATCCTTTTCAGTCATCACTTGTATATATAGTTTCCAACGAGGAAAATCACCTTTCTCAATAGCATTGAAAAGGTCTCTTCCATGGCTTTCACGGTCGTGTGCAATAAGAGCCGCTGCCTGTGAATTACTCAAATTACTTATGCCTTGTTGAGTACGAAAATGGAATTTTACCCAAACTCTTTCACCACTTGCATTTACCAGGCTGTATGTATGTGAACCAAAACCATGCATATGCCTATACGATGCTGGTATTCCTCTATCTGACATTACTATGGTTATCTGATGTAATGCTTCGGGAAGCATTGTCCAGAAATCCCAATTACTCTGCGGTGAACGCAAATTGGTCTGTGGGTCGCGTTTTATTGCATGATTAAGGTCGGGGAACTGCAACGGGTCACGGAGAAAGAATACAGGTGTATTGTTTCCAACTAAATCCCAA
>JAGCJL010000028.1 GCA_017647975.1 Bacteroidaceae bacterium
ACGGTGACCGTTCAGTTTTCTGTAACCTTTTCTTCTCTTCTTGTGGAAAACAAGAACCTTGTCACCCTTTACAAGTGGAGAAACTACTTCACAAACGACCTTAGCACCTTCTACAGTAGGAGCACCTACAGTTACAGCACCTTCGTTATCCAACAACAACACGCGGTCAAACTCTACGGTTGTGTCGTTCTGTGCACCTTTAATGTGGTGTACATACAGCTTCTTTCCGGCCTCTGCCTTGAACTGCTGTCCATTAATCTCAACAATTGCGTACATTTAATTTTATCGCTTTTATTGTGAATTCCGCGAGGTGCGTTCTCTTCGTGAGCACGACTTCTCCAACCCCAACGGACTAAATCGGGTGCAAAGGTAGCAAATATTTTCTATTCCAGGAAGAATTTTTACAAAAATATTTGCAACACCTTTGATTTTTCTAAATTTATTACTTGCTCGACAAGTAACGCTCAGCCTCCATTGCCGCACGACAACCGCTTGCTGCCGCATTGATTGCCTGGCGGTAGTGAGGATCGGCAACGTCACCTGCAACAAAAACACCGGGAACAAATGTCTTTACACCACTTGCATCGGCAGGAACAAAGAAACCGGTCTCATCGGTCTTGAGATACTTTTTGAAGATATCACTGTTGGGTTTGTGACCAATTGCAAGGAAGAAACCGTCAATAGCAATATCGTAACGTTTCTCATCGGGTTCACCTTTACGATATACAAGATGTGCTCCCTCTACTCCATCCTCGCCAAAAAGACCCTCTGTATTATGTTCAAAAAGAACTTCAATCTTGGGGTTATTCAAGGTTCTGTCCTGCATGGCTTTTGACGCACGTAAATAGGGCTTGCGAACAATAAGATAAACCTTTGCAGCCAACGAAGCAAGATAGTTAGCCTCTTCACAGGCTGTATCACCTCCGCCAACGACAGCAACAACCTTCTTGCGATAGAAGAAACCATCACATGTTGCACAGGCACTCACACCCATTCCCTGATACTTGATTTCATCGGAAAGACCGAGATATTTTGCAGCAGCACCTGTTGCTACAATTACAGTATCAGCTTCAATCACCTTGCCATCATCAAGAGTTACCTTGTATGGAACCTCTTCAAAATCCACATCAACAACACTGCCCGAACGCACATCTGCACCAACGTTTATTGCCTGCTGACGCATATTCTCCATAAGTTCAGGGCCTGTGATACCCATTGGGAAACCCGGAAAATTCTCAATAACAGTTGTCTGCGTCAACTGTCCACCCGGTTGCATACCTTCTATAAGTATGGGTGAAAGATTTGCACGCGATGCATAAATCGCGGCTGTATATCCGGCTGGGCCGGAACCAATAATTAAACACTTAGTCTTGTTCATAAAAACAATATTTTATCTCATATCAACTACA
The DNA here is from genome assembly GCA_017647975.1 of Bacteroidaceae bacterium. Lineage (GTDB taxonomy): Bacteria > Bacteroidota > Bacteroidia > Bacteroidales > Bacteroidaceae > HGM04593. The sequence continues at coordinate 1,410 of JAGCJL010000028.1, forward strand.
ACTGCTGCAGGAAATTCCTTGACAGGACATTCAAAAGCAGTCTTATCAAATTTACAATTAGCCTTATAATTATCCAATTCAACAACGATATATCCCTGCCCCGACAAAGAGATCTTCATCGACTGCAGCTTATATCCTTTGCTTTCGGCAGCAAGCTCCACTTTATCAACAATTCCGTCAGAGCCCTGAGCAACAAGTGTGACAACCGCCGTATCACCCTCAAATATTATAGAAGACTCATAACCATAACGGCATGTTTCCATTATATATAAAGGAGACATATTCTGTGCTTCGTCCGATTTTGCATCGGTAACATATATTTCATCAACAGCCTCCATGTAGCTCCATTGGCTTTTTCCGTCACACCACACTTTCATGTCTTCCATAAGCAAAGCATAACAGTCTCCGTCAAGTATCATTGTGCCACAATCACTCTGCAATTGTTTTCCTAAATCGTCATACACCTTATAATTATAAGACATCTCCAGTGCAGCATCATTTTTCAGCTTTGCCATTACCTTATCGATAAAGACTGTGGCATCCATAACCTGAGAAAACGCTACCGCAGGCAACAAAAAGAATAATAACATACAACTCTTTTTCATAACAACAGGGATTGGGTCTTTACAACAATGATTTAAGACGGAATTCCAGGTCTGATTCATCAGAGCACAACACTTGTCGTGGTTTACTACCCTCCTGCTCACCAACGATACCGGTCTGGCACAACTGATCCATTATGCGGCCGGCACGGTTGAATCCAACATTAAACTTACGCTGTATAAGAGATGTTGAACCATGCTGTGCAAGCACTACTGCACGTGCAGCCTCGGCAAACAACGGATCAAGTTTATCCGAAGATATCTCGCCACGCATTCCGCTACCCTCGCCACTCATATCGACACTCTCATCGGGTTCCGGCAAAATATATGCAGTTTGATATCCTTGCTGCTTGGCGATATATGCACAAACCCTTTCAACCTCTTTAGTCTCAACAAGGGCACACTGTACACGCACAGGGTCGTTACCTGCAAGGAAGAGCATATCACCACGACCTTGAAGTTGGTTAGCACCGGAACGGTCAAGTATGGTACGCGAATCAATAACAGATATTACTCGGAACGCCATACGTGCAGGGAAGTTCGCCTTGATTGTACCTGTAATAATATTCGTTGTAGGACGCTGTGTTGCAATAATCATATGAATACCAACCGCACGGGCTTTTTGTGCAATACGTGCTATAGGCTGTTCCACCTCACGTCCGGCAGTCATCATCAAATCACCGTATTCATCAATGATTACCACAATGTAAGGCATAAAGCGATGTCCCTTTGTTGGCAAGAGTTCTTTATTTATAAATTTTTCGTTATACTCCTTTACTGAACGCACTGATGCCATCTGCAACAACTTGTAGCGGTTATCCATTTCCACGCACAACGATTTCAAGGTACGCACTACTCTATTGACATCGGTTATGATTGGTTCATCTTCACCTTCAAGCTTTGCAAGGAAGTGTTTTTCGAGCACGCTGTAAAGGCTCAACTCAACCATTTTAGGGTCAACCATCACAAATTTAAGATATGCAGGATGCATCTTGTACAGCAATGATGTAATAATTGCATTCAATCCAACAGACTTACCCATACCGGTAGCACCCGCAACAAGCAAGTGAGGCATCTTTGCCATGTCAACCATATACACCTCATTGGAAATGGTCTTTCCAAGTGCAAGAGGCAAAGCCATATCAGTTTCCTTATACTTGCGACTATTGAGCAATGAAGCCATAGGTACAATCTGCTTGTGAGTATTTGGAACCTCGACACCTATAGCTCCCTTGCCCGGAATAGGTGCCACAATACGAATACACAAAGCCGAAAGACTCATTGCAATATCATCTTCAAGATTTCTGATTTTGGAAATCCTTATACCGGGAGCCGGTGTTATTTCATAAAGGGTAATTGTGGGACCAACAGTAGCCTTTATAGAACTAATCTCTATACCAAAATTTTTCAGTACCTCGACAATCTTGTTTGCATTAGCAGCCTGTTCCTCTTTGTCTATGGAGTGAACAGTTTGTTCGTATTCATCGAGCAAATCAATTGTCGGTGGCTTGTAATAGCTCAATTCATCTTTGGGGTTTATAGGACGAAACATCTTTCCTCCCATATCTTCATCACCAGCAGCCTCTTCAACCTCCATAGACTCTACTGCATCACCTTGCACTGTCTCTGCAATATTATTCCTTTGAGAGATTCTGTCGAATTGTTCTGCTATATCTTCATCAGCATCTTCGGCATTCACTGCAACCGGCTCTTTTACATCTTCATCAATATCCAAGTCATTGAATTCCTCATCATCTTCAACATCATTTTCAGTGACCTCAACAACGAGTTCTGTCTCTGCCTCGATATCATTCTCGTTCACAGGTTCAACTGCGATGTCTTCTTCATTTATCACAAGATTCTGTTCACGACGTGCCAACTCCTCTTCGGTAGCCTTTCTTGGTGTCAAAAGATTCTTCAGCCAAGTTATGGTGTTACGTGAAACATATATCATAAACAGCAATAGGGAGACAACAAGAACCAGCAATAATCCTACTACGCCAATATTGTCCAAAAGAAGTTTCTTCAAGAAATCGCCATGGAGGCCTCCCGGAGAGACAAAACTTGCTGCAAGCAAATCTCCAAACACAAAAGAGAACAGAAGCGAGAACCAAATAATAGAGAAGAAAGCATAAACAAACCAACGTCCCAATTTGAATTCAAACAATCGCATCAAACGTAATGCTACAAGTGCAAGTAAGGGTAATAGCAGCAATGTAGCCCAACCAAAGCATTGGTTTATCAAGAAGTCAGCAACAACAGCACCGCTTTTACCCGATGTATTGCTGACACTCTCCCCGGCAACGGAAGTCACACCATCTATTATTGTCTGGTCATTTCCACCGATAGAGAAAAAAGAGATAAATGAGCTACACAGGAAAATTGTTATTGCCGCAAACAATATTCCAATGACAAACTGCACATTTTGCCCTTTGAAGAAATTCACAACGTTTTGAAAAGTTTCTTTTACGGTTGTGAAAAAGCTTTTATTATTCGTTTTTTTAGCCATACCAGCCACTATACGTATTAAACTTTATTAAAACAGAGAGGATTTCATTCACGCAAACCCTATACAAATGCGAAGATACAAAAAAAATAAACACCTTTACCGATTACATCGGCTATTTTTTATAACTTTGCAACATATTGTTGCGAAAAGGAGTAAAGAGATGGAAAAAGAAGACATAGTTTTTTCACGTAACACAGTGGAATTTGTGACGGTAGCTGCTGAATTTTGTGCTTATGTAGAGCAAGCAAACGAGCATACTTGTAAAGAATTTGTAGAGACTTTACTGAAATTATTGCCTTTGTTATACATAAAAGCACAGATGTTGCCAAACGATGAAAAAATCAACGACGACGAGTTGGAAGATTTTGTCACAGAGGACAGTTACGAGGTGTTAAGAATGAACATTTTCGACATTCTTGCCGAAAACGACGCATACCTTGATGTCTTTGTAGCCGAAATGAAATACAGCGACACCCCTGTAACAAAAAGAATATCGGAAGATATTGCCGATATCTATCAGGATATAAAGAACTTTGTATGCCTGTTCCAAATAGGCATAAACGAAACCATGCACGATGCAATAATCGAATGTCGTGAACATTTTGAGCAATATTGGGGACAGACACTTGTAAACACGTTGCGTGCATTACATGACGTAAGATACAGCACAAATATCGATGATGAAAGAGAGGAGTAATGAATCACTACGAAGCACACATTGAAAAGAGCGAAATAAGCACAATGCCCACCGTTACATTCGAGGGGCGTATAATAACAATAGACACAGTAAAAGATACTGACATTGCCATAAAAGCTCTTTCTACCGAAAAGGCTATTGGAATAGACACCGAGACACGCCCTTCATTTCGCAAGGGAGTACAGCATGATGTATCTTTGATTCAACTGTCAACAAAAGACACCTGTTTCCTCATCAGGCTCAACAGGGTGGGAATACCCGATTCTTTAATTTCACTGCTTGAGAATAAGGATATTGCAAAAATAGGACTATCGTTACACGATGACCGTCAGGCATTATGCAAACGCAGAAATTTCAATGCAGCAGGCTTTGTGGAATTACAGCAACTTGTCAAAGAGTATGGCATTGAGGAAATGAGCCTTCAGAAAATTTTTGCAATAATATTCAAGCAAAGAATATCAAAGAGCCAACAGTTGAGCAACTGGGAGAATGACGTGCTTACAGACCGACAAAAGATTTATGCGGCTACAGATGCATGGTCATGCCTTAGAATATATAACCAATTGAAACAAATAAACGAATAATATAACTTATGGAGAAATCTGTTATACTTAAACGCGGAAAAGAGGAGTCGTTACAACGTTTTCATCCTTGGATTTTTTCGGGAGCAATACAACGCATTGATGGCAAACCCGAAGAGGGAGATGTTGTAACTGTATATACAAACGACAACCGTTTCATTGCACGTGGCCACATTCAGGTCGGCAGCATTGCCGTACGTGTACTCACATTCAAAGATGAACCTATTGACCAGAATTTCTGGAACAAGCGTCTGGCCACCGCACTTGACTTGCGTGAAAGAACAGGAATCTCTTCACGAGAGGACAACAACACCTATCGTCTTGTACATGGCGAAGGCGACAATTTGCCGGGACTTATAATTGATATCTATGGAGAGACCGCTGTAATTCAGGCACACAGTGTCGGCATGCACGTATGCAGAATGCAAATTGCAGACGCATTAAAGGAAATCCTCAAAGATACAGTAAAAAATATTTACTACAAATCAGAAACAACACTACCTTATAAAGCTGACATCAACAAGGATAACGGTTATATAATGGGAGGAAATGCAAGCAACATCTCCACCGAATACGGATTGAAATTCCATATAGACTGGTTGCGTGGACAAAAGACCGGTTTCTTTGTAGATCAACGCGAAAACCGTTCTTTGCTTGAGAAATATGCTAAAGGTCGCAAATTATTGAACATGTTCTGCTACACAGGAGGATTTTCCATTTATGCCCTACGCGGTGGTGCCGAAATAGTCCATTCTGTCGATAGTTCTTCAAAGGCTATTGACCTTACAAATGCCAATGTGGAAATAAATTTCCCGGGTGACACACGCCACACTGCATACGCCGAAGATGCATTCGATTTCCTCGACCGAATGGGTAATAATTACAACTTGATAATCCTTGACCCACCGGCATTTGCAAAACATCGCGATTCATTGCGTAACGCATTGATTGGCTATCGTCGTTTGAATGCGAAAGCTATTGAGAAAATACAGCCGGGAGGAATACTCTTCACATTCTCCTGTTCACAGGTTGTCAGCAAAGAAAACTTCCGCACAGCGGTATTTACAGCAGCTGCCATGGCTAAACGCAATGTACGCATATTGCACCAATTAACACAGCCAGCCGACCACCCTGTAAACATTTATCACCCCGAAGGTGAATACCTCAAAGGTCTTGTGTTGTATGTAGAATAAATCATGCCTTAAAGACGTGGTTGTCTAAAAACAATTCACTTTGTTTGGTTATAATATAATTATATTATAAATTTGCGTGGAATATAAACTCCACGCATTTTTTATGAAATACAATTTTGTTAAAACTGCAGCCGTCGTGCCGGCTATAGAGGTTGGCGAAGTCAAAAGTAATGCCAAGAATATTATATCTCTCATTAAGGAACTCGCAAACAACAAAGTGGAATTGGCGGTATTTCCTGAACTGTCGCTTACATCATCATCTTGTGGCGATTTGTTTCTTCAGCCATTCTTTACAGCTCAAGTAGAAGTTTGTATTGCAGAAATAGCAGAATCAACAAAAGGTCATGACATTGTCATTACAATTGGTGCACCACTCGCTTACAAGAATTCGCTTTATAATTGTGCCATTGTCATTCATAACGGTAAAATCATTGGAGTTACCCCAAAACAGAACCTTAATAATGGAACAAACGAACCACGCTGGTTCGCTAGTGGTAAGAACTTGCCCGATAATTTAACAATAAATATTGCCGGAGAAAACATTCCGTTCACAAAAGGTTCAATATACACAACACCCGAATTTAGTTTTGGCTTTGAAATTGGCAACGAGTCGCAGGCACCACTTTCACCTGGAGCAATTATTGCTACACAAGGAGCCAAGATTATATTAAACCCGGCGACTGAAGCTGAAATTTGCGGACATAATCAGGTCTTAAAATCAGCAATAGAACAAAACAGCCGTAAATACAAATGCGGATACGTCCATGTAAATAGCGGTTGGGGAGAATCTACAAGCAATTCTGTATATTCAGGATATTCTGCAATAGCAGAATGTGGAACAATTATTGCCGAGAGTGAGCGTTTCACAACATCGGGACACTATATAATATCTGAAATTGACTGTGAAAAAATAGACAAATCCCGTTTATCCGATTCAAACTTCCAAAACCCAGAAACTGTAGCGGAGATAAACATTCCACAAGCAGCAAACGAGAACGAAACCATTTGTCGCAAATTCGCCCAGCA
>JAGCJL010000029.1 GCA_017647975.1 Bacteroidaceae bacterium
ATTCAGCTTCTCAGCAATTGTTGTTGTTGGTAACGAGAATGGCATCATCGGTTACGGTCTTGGTAAGGCAAGCGAGGTTACTGCAGCTATTGCTAAGGGCGTAGAAGCTGCTAAGAAGAACCTTGTTCGCGTACCAGTGTTGAAAGGAACTGTTCCTCACGAGCAGTCAGCTCACTTCGGTGGTGCTGAGGTTTTTATCAAACCTGCTTCACACGGTACCGGAGTAGTTGCCGGAGGTGCCATGCGTGCCGTATTGGAGAGTGTTGGTATTACTGACGTTCTTGCTAAGTCTAAGGGTTCTTCTAACCCTCACAACTTGGTAAAGGCTACAATCGCAGCTTTGAGCGAGATGCGTGATGCGCGTATGGTTGCTCAGAACAGAGGTGTAAGTATGAGTAAAGTATTTAACGGATAAGGAGGATAGATAATGGCTACAATTAAAATTAAACAAGTTAGAAGTCGTATTGGTGCTCCTAAGACTCAGAAGCTGACACTTGATGCTCTTGGCCTTACAAAAATGAATAAGGTTGTTGAGCGTCCTGATAACGCCTCTATTCGTGGAATGATTAAGAAAGTTCAGCATTTGGTTGCTATTGTTGAAGAGTAATTAATTAAAAAAAGAATTTGGCTATGAAATTAAATAATCTTAAGCCTGCCGAAGGCGCTGTCAAGGCTCGCAAAAGAATTGGACGTGGTACCGGATCGGGTAGAGGTGGTACTTCTACACGTGGTCACAAGGGTGCTAAGTCTCGTTCAGGCTACAGCAAGAAAATCGGTTTCGAGGGTGGTCAGATGCCTTTGCAACGTCGTGTACCTAAGTACGGTTTCAAGAACATCAATCGCGTTGAGTACAAGGCTGTAAACCTTTCAACTCTTCAGGCTCTTGCTGAAAACAACTCTTTGGAGGTTATCAATGTACAGACATTGATTGCTGCAGGTTTTGTTTCTTCTTCACAGTTGGTGAAGGTTCTCGCGAACGGTACTTTGACTGCAAAATTGACAGTAGAGGCTCACGCTTTCTCAGCGAAAGCAGTAGAGGCTATTGAGGCAGTAGGTGGAACAGTAGTAAAGCTTTAAAACATGGCAAAAAAACTATCAAACCTAAAACTCGTCCAGACTATTAAGAATATCTGGAAAGTCGAGGACTTGAGAGTACGTATCGGTATTACTCTCTTGTTTATCGCAATATATCGTTTTGGCTCGTTTGTTGTGCTTCCCGGTATTGATACTTCAAAACTTGGTAAGTTGCAGGAGCAGACAAGTGATGGTTTGATGTCTTTGCTTGATATGTTCTCGGGTGGTGCATTCTCGAATGCATCGATATTTGCCCTTGGAATTATGCCTTATATCTCAGCTTCAATTGTTGTACAGTTGTTGGCTATAGTTGTACCTTCTTTCCAGAAGATGCAACGTGAGGGTGAGAGTGGCCGTCGTAAGATTAACCAGTATACTCGTTATCTTACAATTGCAATTCTTATCCCTCAGGGTATAGCTTATTTGGCTAACCTTAAATATACAGCAGGTGCAGCGATTGGTGTTGCTTCAGATTGGGCGTTTATGACAACATCTACTATTATCTTGGCAGCAGGTAGTATGTTCATCCTTTGGTTGGGTGAGCGTATCACTGACAAGGGGCTCGGCAATGGTGTTTCATTGATCATTATGATTGGTATCATTGCACGTTTCCCCCAAGCACTCATTCAGGAGTTTACTTCAAGAATGACAGGTGCTGCCGGTGGTGGTGTTATCATGTTCCTAGTAGAAATTGTATTCTTACTTATGGTAATTTGTGCAGGTGTTGCATTGTTGCGTGGTACTCGTAAGATTCCCGTACAGTATGCAAAACAGGCTACTGGTGGTGCAACAGTTTCAGGTGCTCGTCAGTATTTGCCTCTTAAGGTAAATGCAGCAAACGTAATGCCAATTATTTTTGCACAGGCGATAATGTTTATCCCTATGGCAATCTTGGGTTACGGTTCAAAAGCAGAGCCTTCAGCATTTGTAACACTTATGTCTGACCACACATCATGGTTGTATAACTTGATATTCGCAACCCTTATCATATTGTTTACATATTTCTATACAGCTATCACCATTAACCCAATGCAGATGGCTGAGGATATGAAACGCAATAACGGCTTTATTCCAGGTATCAAGCCAGGCAAGCCCACTGCTGAATATATTGATACGATTATGTCACGTATAACACTTCCCGGTTCGCTATTCTTGGCAGCCATTGCAATTCTTCCGGCATTTGCAGGTTATTTCGGCCTACAGCAGGAATTTGCAAGTTTCTTCGGAGGTACTTCATTGCTTATCCTTGTAGGTGTAATCCTTGATACACTACAACAGATAGAGAGTCACCTCATGATGAGACACTATGATGGTTTGCTTAGCTCGGGACGTATTAAAGGACGCGTAGGTTAATTTGTTAAGCTAAGAATGATTTTTCTTAAGACTTTAGATGAAATAGAACTACTTCGGCAAGCAAATTTGCTTGTAGGCAAGGCTCTTGCCGAAGTAGCTAAAATAATCGAACCGGGAGTGACAACAAAGCAACTTGATAAAGTTGCCGAGGAGTTCATTCGAGACAATGGGGCGATACCGACATTCAAAGGTTATCCTAATCATGAGGGTGTACCGTTCCCCGGTTCTATTTGTGCATCGGTTAACGATGTGGTGGTACATGGAATACCAAATGATGTTCCTCTTAAAGATGGAGATATAGTTTCTGTCGATTGTGGAACCTTGTTGAACGGCTTTTGCGGAGATTCATGCTATACGTTTTGTGTAGGTGAGGTTGATGAAGAAACAAAAAAACTTCTTCGTGTAACTAAAGAATCTTTGTATAAAGGAATTGAACAGGCTGTTCATGGAAGACGTCTTGGTGATCTTGGTAATGCGGTTCAAATGCATTGCGAACAGAACGGTTTTGGCGTTGTACGTGAATTTGTAGGTCATGGTATTGGTCGCGATATGCATGAAGCACCAGAGGTTCCGAATTATGGACGTAAAGGAAATGGATTGCAGTTGAGACAAGGAATGTGTATTGCTATTGAACCGATGATTACGCTTGGTAAACGTCAAATCTTCATGGAACGTGACGGTTGGACGGTGAGAACTCGCGATAGAAAGAATGCAGCACATTTTGAACATACTGTTGCTGTAGGAAAGAATGGAGCCGATATTTTGTCTTCGTTTGATTATGTTGAAGAAGTATTAAGAAATAAAGGATATTGATATGGCTAAACAGAGTGCTATAGAACAGGACGGTACTATTGTAGAAGCATTGTCAAATGCTATGTTCCGCGTAGAGTTGCAGAATGGTCACGAAGTGATTGCACACATCTCGGGAAAAATGAGAATGCACTATATTAAAATACTGCCCGGTGATAAAGTGAGAATAGAGATGTCTCCTTATGATTTGACCAAAGGAAGAATCGTATTCCG
>JAGCJL010000030.1 GCA_017647975.1 Bacteroidaceae bacterium
CGCAGCAGACAACAGTACTGTAAAGCAGCTCATCGACATTACCCTATTGCAGAACAACATGCTCAGTGGCGAAGCTCTGAACAACTTTGTAAAACGCAGTATTGAATTGATGAAATAATACTTGCATTATTCTATAATGTTGTCTGTGATTAGTCGCACGTAGTACAGACAAGGTTCATACCGTGCGGTGCACGAAAAGACAACATTGTCAAAATTACCAATCTTATAATATCTACCGTATGGGAGATATCTCAATAACACATATATCAAAAATAAAGTCCAACTAATTGTTGGACTTTATTTTTGATATTATCATTGCAATTTCCCACTCCATTACCGGTACCGGCACTACTCTATACGTTGGCAGTTCAGGGTGAAGCACCACAAGATTCATGCGGCTAATCTTTATACCATAATTCTTTTGCAAAATATAACGATAAAGATTCTGCTGCAGACAGTAATGGATATACGAAGTATCGGTAAGATGCTCAAGACCATTGAGACCGCTGGCCCAAGGATTTCTTTCCGTTGGGTCAATCTTATTGCTACGTTTCCAGTCGTATATTTCATAAGTTCCGTCGGCACATTCGCATATAAGGTCCATTGTTCCGGCAATACGTGCTTCGGCATCATAGACACGCCACTCGGTACGGAAAGGTTTGAAGGGGACATTTCGCTCAAAGGCTTTGAAATAGTTCCACTCACGCGATATATCGACAGTGTTATTAAAATTCACATAATTACCGCTGTAAGAGACATTACAGAGCAATTCCGGCACCTGTTTTCCATTAAGATAGTCCTCAATCTGCTTATGCACGAATGTTCCGGCCTGGCTTGCTATAGCCCCTTTACTCTCCCATACCTCACGTAACTTGGCTGCTTCTATCTCGTTGCCACAGCACTTTCTAAGACTGATGCCTACTGCATCAAATTCTCTGAAGAACATTCCAACAACATTGCTTACCGAACGCATCTCTACGCCGTTCAAAGAGTAGATATGGGCCTCTTCATTAAAAGAGAGTTTACCGTCCTGTTCAAATGTTATATCGGAACCGTTTAAATTTGTATTTATCATTATTCAGTATTTTTCTTTTAATTGGCAAGTTTGAGCTATCTCCCCTGCGGTGATATGACAAAATTCAGAATCAATGCAAAATTTTATACAACAATTCACGCATTATCTCGCCATCGGGGACTTGTGGTCCTTCTGCACCTTTTGACTGAGCGTCGGCAAGGCGTATGAGATGCAGTATCTCCATTACATGCATAGGCTTGTAATTACGCATGGCCTTTATGTAATCACCAACACCCCACGCACTGCGTAGTCCGAGAAAATCAGCCACGCCCTTCTCGCTCTTCTCCGGTGCATAGTAACACATCATTACATTAGAGAAGAAGCCGAACAGCAGTGCAAGAGTCATCTGTATTGGATTCTTTTTGGGATTACGGGCAAAATACTGAACTATCTTGTTAGCCTTGAGTATATCCTTATTCACAAGAGCGTTCTGTAACTCAAAGTTATTATACTCCTTACTGATACCAATATGCTCCTCTACAAGTTCTGGAGTTATATTCTGTGAACCGGCAGGCAAAGCAATAGCAAGCTTGTCGATCTCACTTGCAAGACGCGAGAGGTCGGCACCTATAGACTCACGCATCATAAGAACCGACTTGTTATCGGCTACAAGCCCTTTTTCACGCAGATATCCATTGATGAATGCCGGCAACTGATCGTCACGCATCTTCTTTGAGTCAAGTACAACACCGGTACGTTCAAGTTCTGTTGCAACCTTCTTACGTTTGTCAATTGCACCATTCTTGTGAGCAAAGACAAGCACCGTTGTGGGCTGTGGCGATTGCAGATAATAGAGCAACGAGTCGATATTCTTGAGCATCTGTGCCTCGCGTACGACAATTACCTGACGTTCTGCCATCATAGGAAAACGCTTGGCCGCAGTCACAATGGTATCGATGTCAGTATCGAGACCATAAAAGACCGTAAGATTGAAATCCTTTTCAATATCGGTCAAAGCATTATCGACAATATAATCAGTAATTCTGTCGGTGAAATACCCCTCTTCGCCCATAAGATAATATACAGGCTTATAAAGGCCGCTTTTCAGTTCCGACATTATAGAATCGTATGTATATTTTGCCATAATTTTCTTTTAAAAGATAAAAGTTGTATCTTCGCAACGCATAAGATAGAATACAAAGATAGTAAATGTCAACATTAAACCTACCACCTTGTGATATAAAAATCACGGAAAAAGATGGCAAACAGCAAGTTTTCGACATCTTGCGTAAATGTCATGTCGCACTAACCCCCGAAGAGTGGGTGCGACAACATTTCATACACTATCTTTTGAACCATAAGGGATACCCGCAAACATTGACAAGCAATGAAGTGGCAATAACACTCAACGGAACAAAACGCCGTTGTGACACCGTTGTTTACGATAAGTCACTAAAGCCAAGAGCCATTATAGAATACAAGGCTGCAAGCGTAAAGATTACAAAAGAGGTCTTTGCACAAATTGCACGCTACAACCTGACACTGAAGGTGGATTATCTAATAGTCAGCAACGGCCTGCAGCACTACTGTTGCAAGATGGACTATGCCAACAACAGCTACACATTCCTACAAGAGATACCCGAATACGAAAAGATTGTGGGATAACATTTTACATTCTGTTCAGTTTATGCATGAAGCGTATCTTCATCAACATCTCAGCATCAAGTTCAGCCGTTGCACTACCCTGCTCTCCGTCCTTGCATGATGCTATTGTCTGTCCGTAAGGATTCAGTATGACGCTGTGTCCTTGATAAGTACCGAATTCATCAGCACCAACCCTATTACTTGCAGCCACATAACATTGGTTCTCAATAGCTCTTGCCCTTACAAGAGTATTCCAGGCCAGCAGACGGCTGTCGGGGAAATTAGCTGCAATAAGCAACATATCATACTCTTCCATATTATAAAGAAACACCGGGAAACGCAGGTCATAGCATATAACAGGCCTTATACGCACGCCACGCCATTGCCACACAACCTTTTCCTTGCCCGGTTCAAACACCTTGTCCTCCCCGCTATACTCAAAG
>JAGCJL010000031.1 GCA_017647975.1 Bacteroidaceae bacterium
ATGCCCACATTTACAAAATCATTGACTATCAGTATTGTTGCAAGTAATTTCTCCGGATCGGACAAAAGATGCAGAATACGTTTGTCCGAAATGGATTTTGACTCAGAAAGTTCATCCAAATGAGTACGCGACAAAGAAAAAAATGCCATCTCAGAACCCGAAGCGAAAGCCGAGCACATCAAGAGAAAAACGGCAAGTACAAGCGCAACAATTGCACTCACCGATGGAGCTGTCACATAGACATCGGGAAGTGCAAAAGTATGTATCTGCGCAAAAGCAGCTAAAAATGTATCCAAAATATATCAATTTAAACCTGGAGCTGTTTTCAAACCACACTCTAAAACCCCACAAGGGCGAGTGATCTTTCTTTAGATTATGCAGAGTATTTACACAACCAATAAAAGAGAATATATTCTTGAATACAAGAACAGGAAACAGCAACCTCTATTATATGAAATTCAAACAACGCCTTAGAAAGGAACACCTGAAGGCGATACCGGATCATTAGCCGGAGCCGGACCGGTTCCACGTGAAGAGAGCATCTCCATTGTCTCGGCAAGAATCTCTGTACGATAGCGACGAATACCGTTCTGATCCTCGTATGTATTGGTTCTGATTTTACCCTCGATATAGATGCGGTCACCTTTGTGGACATAGCGCTCTGCAACCTCGGCAAGACCACCCCACAGCACAATATTATGCCACTCGGTACGCTCTGGAACCTGTGTGCCGTTCTGCAAAGTATACGCACGTTCTGTTGTCGCAAGAACCATATTAGCCACAGCCACATTGCGATCAAGATGTCTCACATCGGGATCCTTGCCAACATTACCTATTAAAATAACTTTATTTACTGACATATTGTTAATATTTGACGGTTTCACATAAAACCGATGCAAAGTTAACACTTTTGAGTTCCCTTGTCAAGAATTTCTATATAAATATTTAATACTAATATACCCATTCTGCGCAGCTTCATCTGTCCGTCAGCCATCTTGTTCACCATGTAGATGTAGAGCATCTGTCCCTTCGTCAGGTCAAACTGCTTCATCTCATTGCCCTCGCGGTAGGTGACAGTTGTGCCATACTCACGGAGCTCCTTCATAAACTCTGCGATATTTGCCTTCTCGCCATAAATCTCCTTGAGTTTGGTCTCAATCATCACCCTTGCGGTAACCTTTCCTCGGAACTCACTGTCGCTTGCCTTTGTAGCCTGCGGCATGAATCTCTCATACAGATAACCCTTACCCTCTACATTCTTTTCACCGAACTTCTTCAGCATACCCTGAAATGTAGGGAACGGAGAACGCAAGGCACTCATCACCGCGTTGTTGCAGTTGTCTGGATGCGTACCTTGTGTATCGGCAGGGATACCCTCCATGTCGCTGTTAGCGTTATGCTGTATCTCTCTTGCACGGTCAATCTGCGCTTGGGCAAACTCCTTCGCCCTCCGCGAACTCTCCTTAGTATTCTCCCGGAAGGTATAGATGAGATTATGGTAACCCTCAATCAGTTCAACCTTAGACTCCATGATAGCCTCGGCAACAGACTTACGTAACTCCTTCAAGTTCTTGCCGTCAATATTACCCAGTCGGTAGGGTATAGAATATACATTTTTTGCAAAAAACAGCCTATAAATTTCGGTAGTAGCAAAAAAAGCTATATATTTGTAACCCGAAATTTAACACATTGACATTTAACATAAATCAGTAGTAAAGATGACAAAAGCAGAGATTGTAAATGAGATTGCGAAGAAGACAGGTATTGAGAAATCTGTGGTTTTGACTACCGTAGAGTCATTTATGGAGGTTGTTAAGACATCATTGTCTGAGCAGGAGCCAGTATATTTGCGCGGATTCGGTAGCTTCATCATCAAGCATAGAGCTGAGAAAACAGCCCGTGATATCCACAAGGAGAAGACTATCACAATCCCCGCACACAACATTCCGGCATTCAAGCCAGCTAAGACATTCATAAACGAGGTAAAAAAATAATGAGTTATTAATTAATAAATTGTAAAACTATGCCAAGCGGAAAGAAGAAAAAAAGACATAAAATGTCTACGCACAAGCGTAAAAAAAGACTGAGAAAGAACAGACATAAGAATAAGTAATTCAGTCTGCGCAAACACAAAAAACAAACTTGCGGGAACTGTTTCCAGGACTCCAGGTTTGTTTTTTGTATTGAATAAAGGTCATAGGCCTTGCCTTGAAGTAAAACAGGCCTACTAAATCTAAAAATAGTATTGTGACAAGCGAACTTATTGTTGATGTTCACTCACAAGAGATTTCCATAGCTATTACCGAAGAGAAGCAGCTTGTGGAGTTTCAGCGTGAAGAACAGACCGAAACATTTTCGGTAGGCAACATCTATCACGGGCGCGTCAAAAAGATAATGCCCGGTTTGAATGCCTGCTTTGTAGATGTCGGTTCCGAAAAGGAAGCATTCCTGCACTATTCTGATTTAGGTCCACAATTTTACTCTCTTCAGAAATACCTTAAACAGGTCACAAGCGACCGCAAGAAGAGTTTCCCGATAGCAAAGGCATCAATAATGCCCGAAAAGAAGAAAGAGGGAAACATTTCCGAAGCACTGCAGACGGGACAGGAGATTCTGGTACAGATTACAAAAGAGCCCATAAACACAAAAGGGCCGAGACTGACTTGTGAGTTATCGTTTGCAGGACGATTTTTGATACTTATCCCATTTGAGGACAAAGTATCGGTATCATCAAAGATAAAGTCCCCCGAGGAGCGCACACGACTGAAACAGCTCATCCAGAGCATAAAGCCAAAAAATTTCGGTATCATAGTGCGCACAGTTGCCGAGGGCAAGAAAGTTGCAGAACTGGACAGCGAACTCCGTTCGCTCGTAAACAACTGGGAAGCACTCGTGGGAAAGGTGCAGAAGAGCACCAAACCACCTACAATGGTTCACGAAGAGTCGGACAGAACACTTGCCCTGTTGCGCGATCTCTTCAACCCTTCGTATGAAAGC
>JAGCJL010000004.1 GCA_017647975.1 Bacteroidaceae bacterium
AACAGGAATATCAAGCTTCAAAGTCTTTGTATCACCGGCAAGCACCTGTTCAAAAGCAACTGTGGCTGTTGCACCCTCAACCGCCTCGTTTTCGTCGCTGTAGAGCGCATTCTTGTAGAGCTGCGCCTTGACCTGATATTTCTTAGCTTTCTTTGCAGTGAGGTTGCGGACATCTACTTCAATGTTTGCAACAGCATCCTTGTACTCGGCATCAAGTTCGGTGCGTACACGCACATCGCGCAGTTCAATGGGGTTTGTAGCCGTCAAAGAGACTGTACGGAAGATACCCGGCAAACGGAACATATCCTGTGACTCAAGGAACGAAGCATCGCTGTTACGATAAACCTCAACAGCAATAAGATTCTCGCCCTCAACCAGATATTTTGTAATATTGAACGAAGCAAGATTACGTGAGTTCTTTGAAAAACCTACATACTTGCCGTTAATCCAAAGATAGAAGAATGAATCAACACCGTCAAAGTTGATATAAACCTCACGACCGTTCCAGTTTTCGGGAACAGTGAAAGTACGGCGATATGAACCAACCTCATTACGGAACTTATAAGTTGTATGATGTGGAGCAGGCTCACGCATAACACCACCCTTCCAGTCACCAACAGCAACCTGATGCTTGAAGATAACAGGCTGGTTTACATAAATGGGAGTACCATATTTCTGTGAGCCGTCGGCCTGCAAACCATAAACATTCCAGTTCATAGGAACCTGCACTTTATCCCACGCCGAAACATCGAATTCTGTTTTAAAGAAATCAACAGGACGTTCCCAAGGGTTAGCCACCCAATTAAAACTCCAAGTACCATCAAGTGAATGGTAGAATTCACTATTTTCAGGAAGTACCTTGCGGGCATTTTCCTCCGATGCAAAAGTAAAGAACCAAGCCTTTGGCTGTTCCTTATTCAATGCCAACTCTTCGGGAGACTCCCACTCAACAAGACCGGCTTCCTGACCTTGGGTGTATGAATACCCACGAGGAGCTTCAACGTCGCCATAGGCAAAACCATTAAGATTCTGTCCGAAACAACTCATTGAAAACGCCAAGACAGCCATAGCCACCGAAACGAATCTTTTTTTCATAAAATAGTTATTTAAAGTTAATAATATTCCGTTCTTACACATCATCATTTACGAAACAGTTTTTCATTTATCCCCCTATTCACACAAGAAGAGTTCTTTTACCAATTAAACTGCCGTAAAATTCTAAAATAATGGCACGCGTTATGCACTCGTACGCGTAAAACTTTGTAAAGATAGTTAATATTTTTATTATAAAAAATAAAATCCACCCCAAAAGGTGGATTTTATTTAACTTGAGTTCGCAAAGATTAGTTCTTAGCAGCCTCAAGAGAAGCCTTACGGAAAGCCTTCATAGCCTTCTCAATCTCCAAAGATGCCTTACGTGCACGTGTACCTGCAGCTTTGTTACCCTTCTCAGCCTGAGCAGCTGCGTCAGCTGCAAATGCAGCATAAGTCTCCTGAATTTTCTCAATAAGTTCTTTCATAATATTTTTTAGTTAAAAGTTAACGATGCACAAAGATAATAAAAATCATGAAAACAAGACCTTATTGCAGTTTTTTTTGCTATTTTTTTTGAAAAAACCCTCTAAAATACCTTCAAAGCAGCTTTTTCGTTAATAAAATTCAACAAAAATATATGATAAAAACTCTTTTGACAAGATTCCGCAACGCTTTTAAAACCACAACCGGCACCCTGTGTGAAAAAATACAAACAAGTATTTAAATATAAAAAATACGATTCCTCTTTGTAGATTGCTTTTTTTTTCACAATTTTGTATGATTTATTATAGAATAATAAACTAAAGATTTCAATTATAATATATAACTGGTTAAGTACTAATTATTTTTATATTACTATGAGTAAACTTTCTAAATTTGCGTTATTCCTGATTGCACTGTTTGCTTGCTCAAACAGTCTGCCAATTTTGGCACAGGAAAACAACATTGCCAAGGCAGACAGAGATGGCATGATCAAGCAACAGCCGGCACGCCTACTCTTTGCTGATTCGCTTCTTACCAAAGAGGCCGATGCTATTGACAATGTCATCACTTTGAGCGACGACAATAACGAGTCGTACACATTCTCCGAAGGACAACTTGGCGAAGACGAGGACTTTGCGGGTTCAACAGCAATGGTTTCATCAAACGATGATTACTTTTTGTCCGAAGTAGGCTACCTGTTCAGCCCTATGCGTTTCCGCATAAGAGCCTACAATGCACAATATAATAATGTATATGCAAACGGTGTTTTGCTGAATGATGTTGAAAGAGGACAATTCAGCTATGGAATGATTGGTGGTTTGAATGAAGCTACACGAAACAAAGAAGGTGCAACAAACCTTGAGCATAACTCATTTGGTTTTAGTACAATCGGTGGTGCGAACAACATCAATATGCGTGCAAGCCAATATGCAGCAGGCCACAAAGCATCACTTGTTGGATGTAACCGCAACTATCTTGCACGTGCTATGTACACATACTCAACAGGACTTATGCAGAACGGTTGGGCATTCACAACATCGGCATCATACCGTTGGGCCAACGAAGGTGTTATAGAAGGTACATTCTACAACTCGTTTGCATTCTACCTCGCTGCTGAGAAAAAAATCAACGACAGCCACAGCATCTCTATCAGTGCTTGGGGTTCTCCCACAGAACGTGCACAGCAAGGTGCTGCAACCGAAGAGGCTTACTGGTTGGCAGGTTCACACTATTATAACCCTAACTGGGGTTACCAGAACGGCGAGAAGCGTAACGCACGTGTTGTAAACTCATTCGAGCCATCAATAATTCTTACTTGGGATTACCAGATAAACGACAAGATGAAACTTACAACATCTTTGTTCGGCAAACACTCTATGTACAGCACAACAGCTCTCGGCTGGAATGGCAATGCAGCGGACCCACGTCCTAACTATTACCAGAACCTTCCAAGTGCTGCGTACGATGTTTGGGATTTAAGTTACACCCCGACAGAAGACGAGATTGCCGATTTCATGACTCGTTACGATTTCTGGACATCAAACAAGGCAAACCGTCAGCTGAACTGGGATTACATGTACTTTGCAAACAGCCAGTCAAATGCTGCGGGTGGTGACTGTCTCTACTATGTGGAGCGTCGTCACAACGACAAGCTAACATTCAACCTTGGTTCTACATTGAACATTGATTACAACCGCCACAACAAAGGAACTTTCGGTATCAATCTTGGAACAACCAAGGGTATGCACTACAAGACTATGGCCGACCTTATGGGAGCAGAGAGATACATTGACATTGACAAGTTCTCTGTAGGTGATTTTGGTCTCAACAGTTCATATATCCAGAACGATGTTGATAACCCTAACCGTCAGATTAAGGAAGGCGACATTTTCGGTTACAACTATGACATCAATGTAAACAAAGCAAATCTTTTCTACAACCACTTGTACAGCAAAGGTATCTTCAACCTCTATTTTGGCGGTAACATTGAGGGTACTACCATGGAGCGTTACGGTAAGATGCGTAACGGTCGTGCTGCAGAATACTCAAAAGGCAGCAGCGGCATAGGCAAATTCCTTGGTGGCGGTGGAAAAGTTGGTATCTTCCTTCCTATCAATGCATACAACACAATCACCATTGGTGGAAGTATTGAGAACCGTGCTCCTTTGGCCTACAACTCATTCATAGCACCACGTATGCGTAATGATTTTGTACAGGGATTGACCAACGAGAACATTTACAATGCCGAGGTTTCATACAAGCTGACAGCAGGTCCTGTAATGGCTAAGGTTACCGGTTACTACACCCGTTTCACCGACCAAGTTGAACAGAATGCATTCTATAACGACCAGCAGTCACAGTTCACATATCTTACAATGACAGGTGTCAACAAGAGACATTGCGGTATTGAAGCAGCTGTAGTTTACAGCATTACATCTTCACTCTCGGTAAATGCAGTTGCAGCAGTGGGTGATGCACAATACACCAACAACGCAAACGGTTTCCTTATCAGTGAGAATGAGAAGGTTATCATGAACGACGATGTATATCTCAAAGGCGTAAAGGTTGACGGTACACCTCTCACAGCATTGAGTCTTGGTGTTGACTACAACATCAAGGGTTGGTACTTGAGTGCAAATGTCAACTACTACGACAACATCTACATCGATGCTTCAAGCTACGCACGTCTGTCAAGTGTTGTAGGCAAACCTGTCATTGACGCGACAACAGGTGAAGAGAGACTTGAAATTCCCGACCAATACAAAGGTAAAGGCGGTTTTATGGTAGATGCATCTATCGGTAAGAGCATTAGCCTACGTGGTGGCAAGAAGTTGAATATCAACCTGAGCCTCAACAACTTACTAAACAACCAGAACATGATTACCGGTGGTTATGAGCAGAACCGTGACGACAACAAATCGGACGGTAGCGAACGTATATACAAGTTCTCAAAGAACCCATACTTGTATTATGCAAACGCATTCAATGCATATTTGAATGTAGGTTTCCGCTTCTAATAATAATTAAAGACACATAGAAGAATATGAAAGCATTAAAATATTTATCACTGCTCGCAATGTTGCTCATTACAGCAACATCGTGCATGAACGAATTTGACGCTCCCGAATTCGAGAACCCTCCCTATGGAAATAATGAGATAGGCGAAGCCAACACCACCATTGCGGAGTTGAAGACAAAATTTTCAAAATCAATCGAAGGCAACAGTTGCGAAGAGATTAAGGAGGAAATTGTCATTGAAGGCGTTGTGGTTGCCAATGACGAGAGCGGAAACGTCTATAAGCAATTTATCCTGAATGACTCTACAGGTGCTATTATAATAGGTGTAAACGATGTAGGTCTTTACGCAACAATGGCTATTGGCCAAAAAGTTCGCATTGACTGCAAGGGCCTTCATGTAGGCGGCTACGGAAAGATGGCACAGATTGGCGGTCTTTACAATGGTAGCATAGGTCGTATGAACAAGAGCGTGTTCCCAAAGCATGTACGCATCATAGGTACCCCCGACAGAACACAGCCCGAGATGACACCGGAAGTTATTGACGAGTCATACTTTACCGACGAGAACATGAAATCACTCGCTAAGTTTGTAAGATTAGAGAATGTAAAGTTCGTTGAAGCAACCGACAGCACAGTAAAATGGGCTCCCGAAGAGTTGGCGTACAACAACGTCGTAGAACGCAATATCAAGATGGGCAAAAAGAACATCGTTTTCCGTATGAGTACATACGCCGACTTTGCAAACGACGCACTCCCCATGGGCGAACTCAACATTAACGGTGTACTTACACGCTACAATAACTATTGGCAGTTTGTCCTAAGCTCAACAAACGACATTGAACAAGTAGAAAATAACAATTAAAACATACAACTATGAAAATCAGCAAACTATTTTTAGCTGCAGCAGCACTCTTCACTTTAGGTGCATGCGTTGACACTCCCGAGCCTCCTTACAATTTCCCCGGTAACGGCGAGAACGGTGGCGGAACAACCGAAGAAGGAGTATATATAAACGAGACTTTCGCAAGCGATTTTGGTGTCTTTACTACAGTTGAGACAGTGGGTAACTTCCCTTGGGTCATTGACTACAAGACAGCAAAGGCAACAAGTTATGTAGATACAGACGGAGATAATAAAGGTGACACAAACATGGAAGCTACAAGCTGGATAATTTCTGCTCCGGTTGACTTCACCGAAGAGACAGAGGCTTATGTATCTTTCGATTACATCATCCGTTATTCCGAGAGCGGTAAGGTTGCAAACAACCACCAGTTGCTTATCAGTGCCGATTATAGTGGCGATGCAGCAGCTGCAACATGGGTTGATGTGCCTTACAACGCAGCAGAGGGTAGCGATTGGGAAACATTCTACAAAGCAAATGTAGCTGTTCCCGCAGAGTTTATGGGAAAGAGCGGTATTGTATTCGCACTACGCTACACTGCAACAACAAAAGCCAGCACATGGGAAGTAAAGAACTTCAAGGTTGCTCATGGCACACCTGGTTCTGGCGAAACCGAAGACACACCTTCTGAAGCAGGTGAATATACCGTAGCAGAGGCTCTTGCAGCTTTCAACGGTACTGCAACTCCTGCTAAAGTTAAGGGTTACATCGTAGGTACTATCAATGGTCAGGTTTATGACGAAGGTTGCGTTTTCAGCGGAACAGCCGAGAGCAAGACAAACCTTCTTATCGCCGACAACGCCGATGAGACAGACAACTCAAAATGTATGCCTGTTCAGTTGCCTTCAGGAGCTGTACGCAACGCTTTGAACCTTGTTGATAACCCAGGCAACTACAAGAAAGAGGTTGTTTTGACCGGTAGCCTTGAGAAATACTTTGGCGTAGCTGGTTTGAAAACCGTTACAGCATACGAAATTGATGGCGTATCATCTGATTCCGGCAATTCTAACGAAGAAAAACCAGCAGATGCATATATCTATGAGACATTCGCAACAAGCTTTGGAGTATTTACCACACAGGAGACCGTTGGTAACTATCCTTGGGTTATTGACTACAGCACAGCAAAGGCTACATCATATGTAGATACAGACGGAGATAAAACAGCTGAAAACAACGCTGCAACAAGCTGGCTTGTTTCACCTGCTGTTGACTTTACAAACGAGACAGAGGCTTATATAGCATTTGAATATATCATCCGTTATTCCGAGAGCGGTAAGGTTGCCGACAACCATCAGGTATTGGTTTGCGATGATTACAACGGTGATGTAGCTACTGCAACATGGACCAATATTCCTTACGGAGCTGTTGAGGGTAGCGATTGGGAAACATTCTACAAAGCAAATGTTGCTGTTCCCGCACAGTTTATGGGCAAGAACAAAGTAGTTTTCGCTTTGCGTTATACAGCTACAACAAGCAAAGCCGGTACATGGGAGGTTAAGAACTTTACAGTTGCTCATGGAAAAGCAGAAACTTCAACAGAGACTCCCGATACTCCTGACACACCTGACACACCTGACACTCCATCAGTTCCCGAAGGTGACAACTACCTTGAAAACGCAAGCTTTGAGGAGTGGGGTGATAAATACCCAACTTCATGGGGTGGTACAGGACAGAGTGCTACAACAGAGCAAAGCACCGATGCACACAGCGGAACATACGCTGTAAATGTATTGGGTTCTGCAACAGGAAATAAGCGTCTTGCATCTAAGAGCTATGTATTACCTGCCGGCACATACAACATCTCGGCTTATTTGAAGCAGAGCGGAGAGACAGCAGGTAAGTTCCGTCTTGGTTACATCAAGCTCACAAACGGCAAGATTGAGAACACAAGCAAGGATTATAATTATCTTACAGATGCTACTGCAGTAGAAGCCGATTGGACTGTAGCAGCAGCCGATTTCACATTGGAAGCACAGACAGAGATTGCTGTAGTCATCATGAACTCAAAAGCTGGTGGTGGTGCTCCAATCCTTGTTGATGATGTAAAACTTGCCGAGGTGAAGTAACCCAACAGGCAATTACAAAAAATAGCGATGAAAATTTTCATCGCTATTTTTTATGTCATACCGCCAAAAGGCTGTAGAAGAATCACTTCTTCAGATAGTACAAGACTGTGGCATTACCTCTGCGGAAAAGTTCCTTTGCTGCAGCACGCAAGCCTTCGGCAGTCACTGCACGATAAAGTTCCGGCTCACGAAGATGCGAATCCAAGTTACCACGCCAACATGCAAGTGCAAGATTATTTCCAAAATTCTCACCACCTATATTACGGAAAGTATATTCCGACTCAAAGCGGTTTCTTACCTTCTCAAGTTCATCTTCTGGCACAAGTTCATCCTTCAACAAATCCAGTTCATGCCAAATGGCTTTCTCAGCCTCTTCAACAGAGACATCGGGAGAAACGCGGGAATATATCCAAAACATTCCGGCATCCTCACAACCAGAGATAAAGGCATCAATCTTGGTAAACAGTTTCTTATCCTTTACAAGACGTTGCATCAAACGCCCCGAATAACCGTTTGATAGGACATCGGATATCACATCACAAGGGTAATAATCGTTACCCAAACGACCACCCATGTGAAAACCCATATAAAGAGCATTCTGCGGAACATCACGATACACCGTTTTTCTACGCATACGCACCTGACGTGGTTCAACAGGCAATAGAGGTTGCTTAAAACCCATTGCCGGAATATCACCGAACCATTTATTGCTCCACTCCACAACCTGTTCAAACGAGATATTTCCAACAACCGACAATACGGCATTATCGGGTGCATAAAATCTACGGTAGAAATTTCGCAGGACCGATGTGGGAACATCGGATATATGAGATATTTTTCGACCTATTGTTGACCAGCGATAAGGATGTTTTTTATATGCCATGTCACGTAGGATGTGGCTTGCATCACCGTATGGCTTATTCAGTGTTGTCTGCTTGAATTCCTCAATCACCACCTGCTTTTGAACTGCCACCTTTTCTTTACCGAAAGCAATATTACACATGCGGTCACTCTCCAACCAGAATGCCAATTCCGCATTTTGTTTGGGCAGAGAAATATAGTAACAAGTTACATCATTCGTTGTATAAGCATTATTCTCCCCACCGGCCTTTTCAAGAGGTTCATCAAACGAAGGAATACTTTTTGTTCCTTCAAACATAAGATGCTCAAGCAAGTGGGCTATTCCTGTATATTCAGCACTCTCATTACGTGCCCCTACCCCATAGAGCAGGTTTACATAAACCATTTGGGAATCGCCCTTATAGGAGTGGACTATGCGAAGCCCATTGGAGAGTGTTGTTTCATTTACCATAATTATCAAGTATTGTAACCTTCTTTATTACTATATGATTACGTGGACGTCCTTTTGATGTAGCATCAGCCTTTGAGATTGCATCAACAATATCCATACCTTCAACAACCTCGCCAAATACGGTATAATGAGCGTCAAGATGTGGCAAGCCACCGGTCTTCATATACATGCGTCGTTGCTCTTTTGAGTAGGTAAATTCCTTGCCTTTCATTGCAGCACGAGCCTCGGCCATTAGTTTTGCGACCAACTTGCTTAGTTCCTCTTTCTTCTTGACATCATACTCGGCAGCATTATTCAAACGGTGCATCTGCTGACGATAAGGCTCCTGCACCTCGAAAAATTTCTTATTTACCAACTCTTCGTTAATTTTTCTTTCACTCAGTTTGAGATCATTCTCCAGAGCAGGTTTCCCTGTAACAATATAGAAATGAGCACCCGAAGAAAAATCGCCCTTGTTGAAACTTGCAGCAGCCAAAGCTCCACGTTTGTGATAACGTTTATAAGGATCTATCTCAGAGCGTACAGTAAAATCAACATCGGTCACACCAAGGTCGGCACCATTTGGATTACTCTTTGAAGTATAATCACCGGCCTGTATCAGCATATCTTTTTTTACACGATAGAACAACTGTCCGTCATAAAAGCCATTCATCACAAGATTGATAAAATTCTTGCGGTGACCAGGTGTCTCACGATAAAGTTTAATAACTATATCACCCATATTGGTAGCCATAAGAACATATTGGTCACTATCGGGAGAATTAACATTAAGTTCCTTTATCATAGAAGCATTATCATTCACCTCCTCTTTTACCGGCTGATTACCACATGAGACAAGAATCATTGCCAAGAGAAAAAACAATAAAAACAGAGTCCTTTTCATAAACATTCAATTTTGTGATTGATAACAACAAAATTAAAACTATTTGAAGAAAAAAACAATGATGTCAGCAAAAGTTGATGCCATTTGTTTGTTTAAACGTAGAAAATGATGCTTATGCATTAAAATATCAGACACAAAAGCTCGCAAACTGTTTTTTTTATCTTATTTTGCAATAGTTTTATGAACAAGAGAAGCTTTACATATATAATACTTAAAACCGCACTCATAATAATATGTCTGCCGGTTACTATACTGTTGCTGTCAGCTGTTGCACTTTACATACCTGCAATACAGCAATACACAGTAGATAAAGTTTGTAAAAGCTTGAGCGAACATAGTGGTTACACAATTGAAGCAAAGAGATTCCACCTTACATTTCCGCTAAAGATAAACATTGATGACATCAACGTAAGAAAAGAGAACGGTCTTAATGCACAAGGCAACAACATTTGCGTCAACATATCACTATTGCCACTTTTGAGAGGAGAGGTTGAAGTAAACTACCTTTTGCTTGAACAGATAGACTTCAACACCGGCGAACTTATTCCGGATGTTAAATTGGAAGGCAATATTGGTTTCCTAAGAGGCGTTGCACGCAATATCGATATAAAAAACAAGAGAGTAAACCTACGTCAAATTCACCTACAGGACAGCGATGTTGAGATAGAACTCAACGACACCGCAAAAAAAGAAGAAGAGACACATACCGACTGGCTTGTCAAGCTACATAAAGGAACTATAGACAACTGTAATGCAAATATCAAAATTCCAACAGACACATTGGCAACAAGCGTTGGAATTGGCAAATTACGTCTTATAGACGGTACTGTGGATTTATCACAGGAGCTGTATAGCATTGACAGGTTGGAAATAAGCAGCACATCAGCCACATATAATAACGGAAACAACACTCAAACAGCAGAACCGTTAAAGCATATTTCAGTAAACAACATAAATGCGAAAACAAGCAACATTTTATATTCTTCCCAAAGTTCCAACATCAACATAGAAAGCCTGTTGTTTACCCAGCCTGACGGAGTTGAAATAACAGAGTTCAAGGCCATGGCTGTAGGCGACAGTTCAAATATTGTACTTAAGGAACTTGTCATGAACTCCCGTAACGGCTCACACATAACAGCAACTGGAAACATTCCTTTCAGTGCCATAAAGCCCGAAAGCAGGGAAGAGTTCAATACTACCCTCTCATTGATACTCGACAGAAGAGACCTTGCCGGTATCTTGACAAAGAATGATTATGAGAAACTAAATATTTTAGGAAATAAAAGATTGACAGCCGGGATAAGTGCCAAGGGCAATGTCAGAAAAATAGAGTGTGAAAATATTTATTTGGAAGTGCCATCATTGGGATTGCTCAAAGCCGACGGTTTCATCGGGAACATAAAAACTCCCAAAGAGATTGTTGCCGAGATGAATATCAAGGAATTGTCCGGTGACATTTGCAAGATCCTACACAAAAACACGACCGAGAGTTGCATGCTTATTGCAAATGGCAACCTGCAATACGCCTTTAACGAAGCTAATGCCAATATAACCATAAAGGCCCCCGAAGGTGCTATAAGAACCAATGCTACATATAACACCAACAATAACGCATACAAGGCACATATAGATATAAACAGCCTTAATCTAAGCACAATTTTACCTGAAATACCTCTCACGTATGCCAACATGAGCATGCAAGCCGAGGGTAAAGGCCTTGACCTGTTCAGTGACACTACAAGTTATAACATAAATGCCTCTCTGGACAGCATTGTATATGACAAATATACAATGTATGATATAAGCATGAATATCAAACAGGCAAACAGCATATCCGATATTGACATAACAGGTGATAATAAAGAGTTGCTTTTTGCCATTAAATCACAAACGGAGTTACATATAAAAGATATCCGTAACAAGACCTCGATAGAGATTCATGAAGCCAACCTGCAAAAAATAGGAGTTACCGAGGCCGATTGTGGCACAGCACTAAAACTTGACATCCAGGCATCGACCGATTTAAAAGAGAGCCACACACTCAAATTCAGTGGCAATGATATAAAAATAAGAACACCTCAAAAGGTTTTCACCCCCGAAGATATCAATTTTGATTTCAGCACTACCCCCGAAGAGACATCTTTAATGGCAAAAAACGGCGACCTGAACATTGCCGGAACAATGCAGTGTGGTTATAACAAACTGTTTGAATCCCTTAAGGAGACAGGAAAAATGTTTGCCGATGCCCGACATAGCGACAAGACATTATATTATCTTCAGGACTATGAGAAGGAATTACCGTCAATAAACATAGACTTTAACTGCGAGCAGAACAATATGCTCTATAATTTCATGACCATGAAAGGCATGTCGGCAGACAACATCTCTTTTACCCTAAAACTTGACACCATAAAAGGCATAAACATGAATTGCAGGGTTCTCGAATTCAAGAAAGAAGATGTCAAACTCGATACCATAAACATTTTCACTCGACAGAATAACGACAGAATAAGATATATGGCAAGTGTACGCAGCAGTGCCATAAACCCCAAGAAAGAGAAACAGACATACAACGCTGCAATATACGGCAACATCTTCAATGACTCTTTGACAACCAACTTCATATTCCGTGACCGCAAGGAAGGAGTACGTATGAGATTAGGCACAAAGACCATTTTAAGCCCGGAGAATCTTGAGATTCATTTCAACAACAATGCCATACTCTTTGGTAACAGGTTCAACTTTAGCAAAGGGAATTATTTCAATATAGGAAAGGGATTATCACTCAATGCCGATGTCACACTAAGCAGCGGGAACAATGCCGGAATCCATTTTTTCACCACCCCCGATGAAGAGGCCAAATACAATGCAAATCTCGAGCTGTTCAACCTCTCATTGAAGGATATAACAGAAATACTCCCCTACTCACCTGATATAACCGGAATTCTCAATCTTGACTTATACTTCAGGCAAGATGACAAAAAGATTATTTTGAGCAGTGAAGCCCGCATGGACAGTATCACTTATGAAGGCTCATACATTGGAAATGAGATTATAGAAGCCGTATATTTTCCAAAAGATGACAAGAGACACTATCTTGATGTTCGTCTAAACCATGACAACGAAGATGTCCTGTTGCTTAGTGGTGACTACATAAAGAGCGAAGAAGATAAAAATGGTGAATTGGATGGAAAGATTTCCCTTTCACGCTTTCCGTTGGAGTTGACAAAAGTCTTTATGAAGAACTCCGGCATGAAACTCGATGGCTATATAAACAGTGAACTCAGAGCCAACGGCCCCCTGTCAGAGCTATCGACCAACGGACATATAGAGTTTGAGAAAGTATATCTTGATGCACCGTTTTTGGGAACAGAGCTTCATTTCTCTGAAACACCTGTAAGAATAGAGGATAACAGAATTCTGTTCAATGATTTCAACATCTATGCCAAAGGAGAGAACCCATTCAAGATTGAAGGTACAATAGACATTAACGAGCTCTCAAACCCAGAGTTCCGTCTCAGGATGAATGCCAACGACTATGAAATTGTAAATGCCACACGCCAGAAAGGCTCCATGCTTTACGGCAAGATGTTTGTAAACCTTAGAGCAATAGTGGGAGGCAGGCTCAACAACCTCATGCTTGGTGGCAGTGCTACGCTATTAGGCAAGAGCAACATCACCTATGTACTGCAGGAAACTCCGATAAGTTCCGATAAGGAGTTGGACGGTCTTGTAGAATTTGTAAATTTCCAAGACACAGTAACAACAAATAAAACAAAAGAAAATATTGATTTTGGCAATATCAGAATAAATCTGGGACTTAAGATTGAAGAAGGTGCCAGAATAAATGCCGACTTTGATGAAAACCGGAATAGTTATCTGGCACTGCGTGGAGGTGGAGACCTGAACATGACCTACAACCGTGAGACGGGAGTTAACGTAACAGGAAGCTACACCATGAATGAAGGAGAATTAAAATACGAACTACCGGTAATACCGCTTAAGACATTCAACATTGAGAATGGTAGCAAAGTTACATGGAACGGTGATATACTAAACCCCACATTGAACATTGTCGCCCTTGAGCGTGTAACAACATCGGTAACATTCGATGACAACAGCATACAGCCGGTAACATTCGATGTTGGTGTAAAATTGTCGAACACACTCAGCAATATGGGACTGAGCTTTACAATATCGGCACCGGAAAATGCCATTATACAAGACCAGTTGAACAGCCTTGACGAAGAGACATTGAACAAATATGCAATTACAATGCTCATAACCGGTACATATATAGGTGGTGCAAACGGCATGACCGTTTCAAATGCCCTGAGTTCATTCCTTGATGCAAAGATAAACGAACTCGCCGGCAGTGCCATGAAGAGTGTCAGCGTAAACATTGGTATCAATGATGCCCAGAATGCCGAGACTGGCGAATCATACAAGAACTATTCATTCAGTTTCAGGAAACGCTTCTGGAACGACCGCATAACAGTTGTTATCGGCGGCGAGGTAAACAGTGGCAACGTCCCTGTCGAAAACGAAAGTTTCATAAACAATGTCTCATTGGAATGGAAAATAAGCAACAGCGGAAACAGATATCTCAGGGTGTTCTACGACAAGAATTTTGAGTCACTGCTCGAGGGTGAGATTATAGAAACCGGAATAGGTTATGTTTACAAACGTAAATTAAACAATCTCGGGGAACTATTTATATTCAACAAGAAAGAAAAGGATAAAAACACCACCCCGAATAAAGAATGAGAGAAAAGAAGAATGAAAAGAATTCTGATATACATACTGTTTATTACAACCACTCTTTCATGCTCCGTCACCAAGTATATTCCCGATGACGAGCAGCTATATACCGGTATTCAAAAGATAACAATCATTGATGCCGAAGAGTATGCTGTAAGCGAGAGCGGCAAGACAGCCATTGAAGAGGTCAAATCAGTTCTCGCCTGCCAGCCCAACGGAGCATTGGCCGGAAGTTCGCGTTTTCGTGGTATCCCTATAGGACTATGGTGGTATAATAGCTTTTACAATTCCAACAGCAAAATTGGAAAGTGGTTATACAACACTTTTGCCACAAAGCCAATACTCATTTCCGATGTCAAGCCCGAACTGCGTACAGAAGTAGCAAACGAGGTACTGAAATATTATGGCTATTTCAACGGCAACGTAAAGGCCGACACTATAACAAACAAGAAGAACAATAAAAAAGCCGGAATAGAATACACCATTACACTCAACAGACCATACACTATTGAAAAAGTATCTTATCTTAACTTTCCAGAAATAGCAGACAGCCTTATAAATGCCACACAAGATCAACAACTGATAAAAGCCGAAGAGCAGTTCGATGCCACAAAGATGGAGAACGAACGCACACGTTTGAACAACCTGTTCCGTAACAATGGCTATTACTATTTCCAACCGCAATACATAACCTTCCTTGCAGACAGCATTGGCAGGGATTACCAAACAGAGTTACACATACAACCGGCAGCATCAACACCACAACAGGCGTTTAAAAGATGGAAGTTCGGTAAGACCAATATACGCATAACCGACAACAATACACGTAACAGAGCAGGTGGGAAAGAGCCCCAAAAAGCCAACACGATAGAACGACGCAACTTCACATACACCTATAATGGAGAAAAGACACCGGTAAGAACCGGAATGCTTTTGCAGAACATAAAGATAAGGAATGGCAGCACCTATTCATACGCCAAGCAAAAAGAGGCTATTGAACGATTAAGCCAGACCAACATTTTCAGCAGCGTAAATTTCAGTCTGAGACCACGTGGCATGAGCGATACTCTCGACGTTAATATTACCGCACAGTTAGACAAGCCTTATGACTTTTCATTTGAGCTTAATGCCACATCAAAGAGCAATGGTCAGATAGGTCCCGGAAGCAAGATAAGCCTTGCAAGAAAGAACCTGTTCCGTAGCGGAGAGACACTCAAATTCTCTCTCAACGGCTCCTATGAGTGGCAGACCGACAAAAACATCAAAGGCAATGCCGCTGTGATAAACTCATGGGAGGTGGGAGCCGACATCTCTTTATCTTTTCCACGTCTGTTTCTTCCTTTTGTACACCGCAGATACCTGCGTGTTCCGGCAAACACATCATTCCATTTATACAGTGACCTGATGAACCGTTCGGGATTTTTCAGAATGATACGCTTGGGTGGCGATGCCACATACAAAATATTCTCGCATAGCACAACAACCCATACCGTAACACCATTCCGCCTGACATACGACATGTTACTTAGCACCACAGCCAGATTCGACTCCATAGCAGCGTCGACCCCGTCGATAGAGAACAGTTTCCGTAACCAGTTCATTCCGGCAATGCAATACACATACCTCTACGACAATGCCAGGACCAGCCACAGGAACAAGACATGGATAGAACTGTCAGTGACATCGGCTGGAAATATAACATCGCTAATATTCCGTGCCTTAGGAAAACAATTTAATGAAAAAGACAAGAACATCTTGGGTAATCCATACGCACAGTTCGTAAAAGGAACAGCCGAGATGCGACAACTATGGAAAATCAACAACAACCAATATATTGCAACACGCATAATGACCGGAGCCATATTCAGTTATGGTAACTCCCGGTACGCACCTTATAGCGAACAGTTCTACATTGGCGGAGCAAACAGCCTCAGAGCCTTTACAATACGTTCCATTGGTCCCGGAAGCTATCAGCCCGAGAACAGGACACGTTACTCATATCTTGATGAAACAGGAACATTCAAATTAGAGATGAATGTAGAATACCGTTTCAGGATTATTTCAGACATTCATGGTGCAGTGTTTGTCGATGCCGGCAACATTTGGCTTATGAAAGAAAATCCAGAACGTCCCGGTGGAGAGCTACGTGCAAGAACATTTGGTGAACAAATTGCACTGAACACCGGTGCCGGAATACGTTACGACCTTGATTTCCTTGTTTTAAGACTTGACTTTGGATTGGGCCTGCATGCACCATACGATACCGGACGAAAAGGATATTTCAACATTTCTCCCTTCAAAGACGGTTTCGCATGGCATTTTGCTATAGGATACCCATTTTAGAGAAACTGCAAGAGGTGTTTTTCATAACATGCAAACAGCGAAAACAGTTTATTCCAACCGTACAGGAGGAATCTCTAAAACATTCCCTCACCCACAAACCCATTTCTTGCAATTTTAAAAAAGATTTTTTCTGGTATTAAAATATTTTTATAGTAAAATTAAACAGTTTCTTAAAAATTATTGTAACTTTGGAAAAATTGGCATAAGAAACCTATAATACAGAGAGTAACATTTTATAATTAACACTTAATATTTACAAAAATGAAACCTACACTTTTTGTTTTGGCTGCCGGTATGGGTAGCCGTTATGGTGGTTTGAAGCAGTTGGACGGTCTTGGTCCAAACGGTGAAACAATCATGGACTATTCAATCTTTGATGCAATCCGTGGTGGTTTCGGTAAGTTGGTATTCGTTATCCGTAAGGATTTCGAGGCTGATTTCCGTGAGAAAGTTCTTAGCAAGTACGAGGGTCACATCCCAACAGAACTTGTATTCCAGGCTATCGACAACCTCCCCGAAGGCTTTACTGTTCCCGAGGAGCGTACAAAACCATGGGGTACAAACCATGCAGTACTCATGGGTAAGGATGTAATCAAAGAGCCATTCGCAGTTATCAACGCCGATGACTTCTATGGTCGTGATGCTTTTGCTGTAATGGGTAAATGGTTGAGCGAACTTCCCGAGGGTAGCGAGGGTAAATACTCAATGGTAGGTTTCCGTATCTGCAACACATTGAGTGAGAACGGTAGCGTTGCACGCGGTGTTTGTGAGAAGAACGATGCAAACATGTTGACCGGCGTTGTAGAGCGTACCGAGATCATGCGTGTTGATGGTCCTATCTGCTACAAGGACGAAGAGGGTGCATGGCAGCCTGTAGGTGAAGAGACACCTGTATCAATGAACTTCTGGGGCTTCACACCCGACTACTTCAAACATTCTGAGGAGCAGTTCGTTGATTTCTTGAAAGAGAATGTTGACAAGCCAAAGGCTGAATACTTCATCCCATTGGTAGTAAACAACCTCACTACAACAGGTAAGGCAAGCTGCGAGGTTCTTGACACAACAGCAAAATGGTTCGGTGTAACATACGCTGCTGACCGTCCTGCAACAGTTGAGAAGATTCAGTCACTTGTTGACGCAGGTGAATATCCCGCAAAATTGTTCTAATAAAATAAGAATGTAAAATGAACCCCAAAAGTCACTGACTTTTGGGGTTCATTTCATTTGCGGTCATATTATTTTATCTCAATACACTTTTACCATTTCCTTATTATTCCAAACTGCGTAACAACGCAATCTCCTCTCTCCAACGGCTCTCATCGGGAGTCTCAAGAATAATGGGGATATTATCAAAACGTGAATCCTTCATAAGTTTCTTAAAGAAATCTATTCCCAGAAGGCCGTCACCAAGAGTTTCGTGTCTGTCAACACGCGAAGCAAGAGGTTTCTTGGTGTCATTAAGATGAATACCCTTTAGATATTCAAGACCTATCACACGTTCAAATTCAGCAAATACACCTTCGTAATCCCCAACAAGGTCATATCCGGCAGAATAAGTGTGGCAAGTATCTATACACACACCCACACGGCTCTTGTCATCAATACGGTCAATGATATAACGTATCTCCTCGAACTTGTTACCCACATTACTACCCTGACCGGCAGTATTCTCTATGACGGCTGCAACACCGCTGGTCTTTGACAGAGCAAGATTGATATTCGCTGCAATCTCATCAAGACACTGCTCTATAGAAATCTTGTTCAGGTGACTGCCCGGGTGAAAGTTCAGCATTGTCAAGCCCAGTTGTTCACAACGTTGCATCTCATCAAGAAACGCTGCACGCGACTTTTGTATTGCTTCCTCATCGGGATTACCAAGGTTGATGAGATAACTGTCATGAGGCAGTATATATTCGGGCAAGAAGCCACATTTACGACAATTCTCCTTGAACTGTTCAATACTCTTGGCCGTCAATGGAGCAGAAACCCATTGACGCTGATTTTTTGTAAATAGTGCAAAAGCGTTTGCACCAATGGCAGCAGCATTGAGTGGAGCATTCTCCACGCCACCACTCGCCGATACATGAGCACCAATATATTTCATAGTTGTGTTTTTTTTAGAAGTTATTGTTTTATAAATACAATCATATCGTTTAAGCCTTTAAAAACATAGCCGGCAAGGCTGTCAATAAACAATACTAACATACTCGCCGGCCACATTTGTTCAAAAA
>JAGCJL010000032.1 GCA_017647975.1 Bacteroidaceae bacterium
CTCTTTCATTGCCTTCTTAGCATCGTTGTATGCAGGATCCTCTTTGTCAATACCAACAGGCTTGCCCTCCTCTTCGGGGTAGAAACGAAGGTTTTCGAGCATAAGAACCTCGCCAGCCTTCAATGCAGCAGCAGCCTCGGCAGCCTTAGCACAGTCGTTAGCGAACTGTACTGCAACGCCCAATTTCTCTGAAACAGCGTCAACAATCTGGCTCAAAGAGTATTTTGCGTTAACCTTACCTTTGGGCTTGCCCATGTGTGACATGATGATGAGAGCACCACCGTCAGCCAATACTTTCTTCAAAGTGGGAAGAGCACCACGGATACGTGTGTCATCTGTGATTTTACCCTCTTCGTTCAAGGGTACATTGAAATCAACACGAACGATTGCCTTTTTACCGGCAAACTTGAAATTGTCAATTGTCATAGTTCTAAAATTTATGTTAGTAAAAATTATAATCCTCTTTTGGTAATTGCAATATTCACAATTACTGCAAAAATAATATATTTTAATTATAATAGGTCTATAATTTGTCTAAATTTTATTTAAAGCGATGAGTTTTTCTGTTTTTTAATGAACTCTTTGCAAAAATCTCTCAATCCACACTTTTGACATTCGGGTGTTCTGGCCTTACATGTGTATCTGCCATGCAGTATGAGCCAGTGATGTGCTTTGGGTACAATGTCGTGTGGCATGTGTTTCATAAGTTCCATTTCAACACTGTAGGGTGTTTTGCAACGCATGGGTACAAGACCTATTCTGCGACTTACGCGGAATACATGCGTGTCAACAGCCATGGCACTTTCGCCCCAAACGACCGATAAAATGACATTTGCGGTCTTACGTCCGACGCCGGGGAGCGTTGTCAGTTCCTCAAGTGTTTCGGGAACCTCTCCGCCAAAGTCACTGCATAACTTTTGTGCCATACCTACAAGGTGCTTTGCCTTATTGTTGGGGTATGAGACACTCTTTATGTAGTTGTAGATTTCATCGGGGTGTGCCTCGGCCATCTCCCATGCTGTCGGGTAACGTGCAATGAGATCGGGGGTGACCATGTTCACACGTTTGTCGGTGCATTGTGCCGAGAGTATTACGGCTACAAGAAGGTCGAACGGAGTGGAGTAGTCAAGCTCTGTCTCGGCAATAGGTATTGCCTTTTCAAAGTATTCTATGACTTTTTTATATAGTTCGGCTTTTTTCATTGTAGTTGGTGTTATTGTTGCGAAGATAAGAAAAATATGGATATCTGTATATGTATAGTCAAAATAAAAACAGAGATGTTCGCATCTCTGTTTTTATTTGAATTATACTGTGAATTCTCTTATCTCGCAGTTGTCGAGCAGGGTGACATCGCGGTGGGTGCAACCCTCTATCTCTGCCTGTAATATCCTGCAGAAGAATCCATGGCTGAAAGCTAAAATTTTTTTGCCGGGGTATTCGTTTTGTACTTTGGCGACAAATTTACGGGCACGTTCCTGCATTGACTCCTCGGTCTCTACCGTCTCGTTATATACGGCACCTTTAATGGGTGTTCCTGCAAGGTTGCCCAAATCGCGTTCACGCAACAATGGTTCTTTTATAAAGGTACATTCAATACCTTCAAGTGCAATCTCCGCAGTGTCGAGGCAACGTTTGAGGTCGCTACAAAGTACTACATCAAATGTCATTCCTGCAAGCACAGGACGCAGTTTTGCCGCTTGCTCCAAACCTAACTCTGAAAGATGTCCGGGTGTTTGTCCCTGAAACAGGCCTTTTGAGTTCTCAATGGTCTCGCCGTGGCGAGTCATGTAAATAGTTGTTGCCATGTCAGAGGTGTTTCTTAATTTGCACTCTCAAACAATTTGAGGAAGCGGACATCGTTCTCGCTGAATAGACGAAGGTCCTTTACCTGATATTTGAGGTTTGTGATACGCTCGATACCCATACCGAATGCATAGCCCGAATACTCTTTACTGTCAATACCGCAGAGTTCAAGCACGTTGGGGTCAACCATACCGCAACCAAGGATTTCTACCCAACCGGTGTTCTTGCAGAATGGGCATCCCTTTCCACCGCAGATGTTACAGCTTATATCCATTTCGGCACTTGGCTCGGTGAATGGGAAATATGATGGACGAAGACGTATTTTTGTATCCTTACCAAACATCTCCTGTGCAAACAACAGAAGTACCTGCTTAAGGTCGGTGAAAGAGACATTCTTGTCAATGTAAAGACCTTCGAGCTGGTGGAAGAAGCAGTGTGCACGGTAGCTGATAGCCTCGTTGCGATATACGCGGCCCGGAGCTATGATGCGAATGGGAGGCTGGCTTGTTTCCATTACGCGGCTTTGTACGCTACTGGTGTGTGTACGTAGAATGATATCAGGATGTGCTTCGATAAAGAATGTGTCCTGCATGTCGCGTGCCGGATGATCCTCGGCAAAGTTCATTGAAGAGAATACATGCCAGTCATCCTCAACCTCAACACCGTTAGCTATAGAGAAACCAAGGCGTGCAAAAATGTCAACAATCTCATTCTTTACAATAGAAAGAGGGTGGCGTGTACCCAATGTTGTTGGGTACGAAGGACGTGTGAGGTCAATCTCGCATTGTTCTTCCTCTTTGTTCTCAAGTTGTTCCTTGAGAGTATTGAAATGCTCCTGAACGGCATTTTTAAGTTCGTTGAGTTTTACGCCCACCTCTCTTTTCTGCTCGGCGGGTACTTCGCGGAACTGTGCCATAAGAGCATTGATAAGTCCCTTTTTGCTCAAATATTTCAAACGTAGTGCCTCAAGTTCTTCGGCGTTGGTAGCTGTTGTACCTTTAATTTCTTCCTGCAACAGGTTTATTTGTTCTAACATATCTGTAATTGTTTATTTCTTTCAAAAAGTGAATGGCTTTGTTCCTTTGGCCACTACATTTTGCAAAGTTAATGAAATGTGGCGAATTTTTTAGCCAATGTCTTTGATTTATTTTTACAAAAACTATATAAAAGCATATTTTTTGGATAGTTTAGTAATAAAAAAAGAAAAAATCTTTTACTGTTGATATTTTTTTATCATTTTTGCGTATGATAGCGAAAATGAAAGAATGCATTATGGAATATCAATTGATTGACAAGGAAGTTGAAGAGCTGTTGGAACGTCTGTCACGTCGTCTTTCGGCCGAAGATATAAAGAGAATTGGTGCTGCTTATAAATTGGCACGTGAAGCACACAAGGCACAACGCCGCAAGTCGGGCGAGCCGTATATTATACATCCAATTGCTGTTGCAAAGATTGTTGCCGAGGAGTTGCGTCTTGGTGCAAATCCAATCATTGCTGCTTTCTTGCACGACGTTGTTGAGGATACGCAGTACACGATAGAGGATATCAAGGAAATGTTTGGCGATGATGTTGCGTTTCTTGTGAATGTTGTCACCAAGAAAAAGAAGAAGAATACTGCTGCTGCACAGCCTTCGTCGAGCCAGATTGACAACTATAAGCAGATGCTCAATTCGCTGCACTATGATATTCGTGCATTGTTGATAAAGCTATCAGACCGTTTGCATAACATGCGTACTCTCAACAGTATGCGTCCCGACAAGCAGATGAAGATTGCCGGTGAAACCGATTACTTCTACGCTCCTCTTGCTCACCGTTTGGGCCTCTATTATATCAAACGCGAAATGGAGAATCTCTCTTTCCGCTATCGTTGTCCAAGAGACTATGCCATGCTTGAAGAGGAACTTGAACAGGAGATGAAAGAGCGTGAGCCGGGGCTTAAATCATTCATGTATGAGATTGAACGTCTTCTTGAGAATAATGATATTCTCATGGCAAGAACCGAAGTCTATTCGCGTGGCCCTTACAGTGCTTGGCGTAAGATGCACAGCAGCGGTTGTGATTTCAAACATGTCGAGGGCAAGTATTATATACGTATTATATATCCCAATACTCATGACTATTCCGAGAAGGATATGAGTTTGAAGATATACTCAATTCTTACCGACCGCTTCAAGGAGAAACCGGGTAGTGTAGCCAATTATATTGACTCTCCCAAGGAGAATGGCTATCAGAGTTATCATGTTAAGTTGCTTACTCCGCAGGGTACATGGGAAGAGGTGCATATATCTTCGGAGAGAATGATACGCAAATCACAGTTTGGCTGTATTGCCGAAAGCACTGAAACCAATATTACCAACTGGCTCGAAAAATTTAAGTTTGTGCTGCAGGAGATGGCAACACGTGGTAAGGAGGTTGAATATATGGACGGTGTAACGTCATCGTTCTACAACGATGATATTATTGCATACACTCCAAATGGAAAGGGCATTATTCTGCCTAAGGGTGCTACAGCACTTGATTTTGCCTTTGAGATACACAGTGACCTTGGATTGCATGCCCAGTATGCCCGTATAAACGGACAACTCTCTTCTATAAAGACGGAACTTGAACGTGGCGATGTGGTACAGATTGGATCAAACGAGAATATTACTCCA
Source organism: Bacteroidaceae bacterium (assembly GCA_017647975.1). Classification (GTDB taxonomy): domain Bacteria; phylum Bacteroidota; class Bacteroidia; order Bacteroidales; family Bacteroidaceae; genus HGM04593. The sequence goes on from JAGCJL010000032.1 coordinate 4,459, forward strand.
AAAGAGGACTGGCTGGATTCTGTATCTACTTTTAAGGCAAAATCACACATAAACAGTTTCTTGAACAAACAGCGTAAATTGCAGTATGACCGTTGCGAGAGTTGCCGTCCTTTGCCCGGTGACGAAGTTATTGGTTTCAAGAATCCCGACGGCTCTATATCCATACACCGACGCGACTGCAAGGTGGCAATACGTCTTGCATCGCAACGCGGTGACGACATCGTTGCGGTAAACTTTGAAGAGGACAAGGAGTTTATGTATCCTGTGAAGATTGATATAGTTGTGATAGACCGCTATCATCTTCTGGTAGATCTCGTGGACTGCATAACCAACAAACTCCAGCTATCGCTCACACGCATCTCGACCGAGAGCAAGGACGCCATAGGCTACTGCTCAATGGAATTTTCAGTACACTCATCGGCAGAACTTCAGGAGGTTATAGCAAGTATCTCACA
>JAGCJL010000033.1 GCA_017647975.1 Bacteroidaceae bacterium
AAGAAGCACATCGGCATCGCGGAGAGCCGAGCGCGAAAAGCGCAACATTGCCTCCTGTAATTTGTAGTTAGGCTTAAGCACTCCCGGAGTATCCGAAAAGACAATCTGCGCATCATCGGTATTAAGGATACCCATAATACGATGACGTGTTGTCTGAGCCTTGAAAGTAGCTATGGAAATTCTCTCGCCAACCAACAGATTCATCAACGTCGATTTTCCCACATTGGGATTACCGACAATATTTACAAAACCGGCTTTATGCATAGTATTCTTTTAAAAAAACAGCAAAAACGCACCTATGACCAAGCTAAGGTGCGTTTTTTACTTACGTACAAAACTGCCGCACGAACAATAGCCATGCGGAAGATTAATTATTTAGACTGCAGCCTGCTTCTCTACAGCGAGCTTGCCTCTGTAATAACCACACGCACCGCATACGGTGTGATATACGTGCCACTCACCACAGTTAGGGCAAATTGCCAATGTAGGAGCTACTGCCTTGTCATGAGTTCTTCTCTTGGCAGTTCTAGTCTTTGATTGTCTTCTTTTAGGATGTGCCATTTTTCTTACTTTTTAATTATCTTCATCAATTTGTATATTCTTCAAACCTTCCCAACGAGGGTCAAAACCCTGTTCTTCATTGTCGGTGTCATCATCGCGCTCTGCCGAGTGCTTCTTCAACTTACCTGTCATCTCGTGATTGCACTTACCCGGTGCATGCACGCGTTTCATAGGCAATGCCAACACAATGAATTCATAGAGATACCAGGCTATATTCAGGTCACCGTCCTGTTCAGGAACAACGACTATATCACCTTCATCGGCATACTCTTCACCAAGTTTCACTCTAAGAGTGTTCTCTGTGTCCACGTCAACCTCAAGATCATCGAGGCAACGGTCACAAGGAACAATCACAGTTCCGTTCAAGGCAAAATGAAATTCGAATACATCGCGATTCTTTTTCACCGTTACCAATGCCTTGACAGCACCTTTCTGAAACTCTTCGCCATCGATATCGCCAAAAAAGACATTATCGAGGTCAAACTCCAAATTCAGGGACGCTACTTTTAATCCCTTTAAATCAACATTATATTTATCAAATCTTCCCATCGCTACATAAAATCAACACTATCAACAATATAAGTCGCAAAAAGCAGCATAAACCACCCTTACTATCCGAATTTAGGACACAAAGATAGTAATAAAATTCATTAGAAACACCTAAAATGATAAAAAAACTTCAAAAACAGCACTTTTTGCTACTTTTTCAGTTCCATACGGAAAGTCGTCCCCTTGCCAGGAACACTTTTTTTGACAAAAATCTTGCCATCGTGATATTCCTCCATAATTCTTTTGGCAAGAGAGAGCCCAAGCCCCCAACCACGTTTTTTGGTAGTGAACCCCGGCTCGAACACCATCTTACGGTTCGACTTGGAGATACCCTTACCGGTGTCGGCCACATCGATATACGCATTCCGCTCATCGTGCGACACCGTCACAGTAATGACGCCGTTACCCTCCATTGCATCCACAGCGTTCTTACACAGATTCTCGATAACCCACTCTATGAGCGGAGTATTCATGCGCACGGTCAGAGGTCTTTTGGGGAAGTTGACCACATATTCCACCTTTGACGGACTGCGGCGTTTCACATACTCGATAGACTTTTCAACGACAGCGACAATATCATCCAAAGAGTGTTCGGGCTTTGAGCCAATCTTGGAGAAACGCTCCGCAACCCTTTGCAGACGCTCCACATCGTGACTCATATCAGGCAACAACTCATCATCGGGGTATTTATCCTTCAGGACCTCGACCCAAGCCATCAGCGACGAGATAGGAGTTCCAAGCTGATGTGCTGTTTCCTTTGACAATCCCACCCATACACGGTTCTGTTCGGCACGCTTGGAACTGACCACAGCCACCACGCAAATAATCAAGAATATCAGCACCACACACAGCTGGATATAAGGATAGTACGAGAGAAGAATAAGAATGTTTGAATCGTCATAACACACATACTGTTCACCTACACCATCCATATATATTGGAATGACATTACCCTTCTTGCGCATATCGGCCACACGTTCCATAAGCACAGTAAGCGAATCGGCATTGGCCGGTATCTTTATATTGTTCTCTTGAATTATAGAACCTGTATCATCTGTCAAGACAACAGGAATAGTCTTGTTGCTGCTAAGGATATTCTGCTCAAGAGTCACATCCTCATTAAGCTCGGCATTGATGATAGAACTCATGGCCGAAGCCCACACCTGCATTTTATTCTTCTCCTCGAGTTTCAGTTTCTCGACAAAATTGTTCGACACGAACAACGATGCAGCAGCAATAATCGCCGCAACAACTATGAGAAGATATTTAATATCCCTGAAATTACTGAAAGGTTTCATCTGCACTGTCTTTTAAAAGGAATAACGCAAAAAAGAGAGAAATATTATATAAAAGCATTTCCAACTCACCCAAAGAACACACGAATATGACCTCTCAAATAACAAAATGGACAGTATGCCACAAGGGAACATCCAAACAAAAACTGCTCCGCCAATTGGCGGAGCAGAAAAGATTTATCATATTTCATCAATATCACTTTGCCTTCTTCAAAGCCTTCTTCAATCTCCTGCCAAGATCATAGTAACTCATGCCCCAACGCTGCGCATCGGACGCAGCAGAAACACCCTGAATGTTTTCAAAAGTCATAGTACCCAACAGTTCACCGCTCTTTACATCATAGAACTCCATTGTACCCGAGATATTTGCACCACCGGCCTTTGCACCTGCAAACGGTATGAAAGCACC
>JAGCJL010000034.1 GCA_017647975.1 Bacteroidaceae bacterium
TATGCCCATGCAATGGGTAATGCTGTCGGTAACCTTCAGGATTATTGGGATATAATCGAGGATAGCAAGTATGGTATCGGTGGTTGTATATGGGATTGGGTAGATCAGTCTATCTATGATCCACAGGCGATAAAGAATGGTGTGTTAGAGAAGAATGGTTTTCCGCATTATACCACAGGCTATGACTATCCGGGACCTCATCAGGGCAACTTCTGTAATAACGGTATCATAACAGCAGACCGTGCATGGACAGCAAAGCTCACCGAAGTGAAGAAGGTTTATCAGAATGTGAAATTCACTTATGCTGACGGCATTCTTCAAATAAAGAATAAATATAATTTCATAAATCTCGATAACTTTACATTGCAGTATTCACTTTTGTGCGATGGTCATATTATAGAACAGAAAACAGAAACTGTACCATCGACACTTCCCGGTGCGACAGTTTCTCTACCTCTGTCACTTGATAGAGATATGGATTTAGGCCGTGAATACCTCCTTAATGTGGAATTGCTCAAGAACGAGGCTGAAGCATGGTGTGCGGATGGTTATCCAATAGCAAGTGAACAGTTTGTTCTGCAGGAACGCAGTGCGTTGTCGGCTGTCGCTCAAGAGGATGAAACTCTGACTGTAGAGAATAGCAATGGTGTTTCTGTATCGAACAGTCGAATAAGTTTCAAGATCAATGCCCAAGGTTTTATCACCGAGTGGATTGCCAATGGTGTACAGGTTGTTGAACCCGGAAAATATCCTATCTATAGCAATATCCGCTGGATTGAGAATGAAAGTCCATATGGCGAACACAAGTTTGGCGACTATGAGGCTAGCATCAATTCGGCAACTGTGACAAGCGTGCGTTCTGATGATGGCAAAACCTGCAATATTACAGTAGATGTGAAACATAACAAATGTCCTTATATAATTACCTATTTGGTATATTCAAACGGTGTTGTGGATATGAAGGTTAAATATAAGCCACAAGTTAATGGTTTGCGTCGCATAGGTCTTGACATGCTGTTCCCTGCAGGATTTGAGAATGTCGAGTATTATGCCAAGGGACCTTGGGAAAACTACATCGACAGACAGACTGGTTCTTTCCTAGGCCGTTACACAACGACTGTCGATGATATGTTTGAAATGTATCCTCATCCCCAGTCACATGGTAACCGTTTGGCTTTACGCGACCTTATATTGGTAAATCCACAGAATGGCAATACAATTAAGGTTGAGACCGAGGGACAGGTTTCATTCTCACTTTCACACTATGACCAGCGTCAATACCTTACTCCAAAACTTCATCCATGGGATTTGGTAAAGGACGAGGTTGTATATGCTACATTTGATTATATGCAGCGTGGTCTTGGTAACGGAAGCTGCGGCCCAGGTACAGAGAGCCTGTATCACTGCCCTTCTTATCAGACGTTTACCCACACATTGCGTGTAAGTACAATGATTAGTCCCATTACCGGTATAGACAGTAAAGGTGTGAACAACTGTAATGTCGAATACGATAAAGTGAATCAGTTTGTTCTCTGCAATGGCGTTGGTGAAGGAACTGATGTGGCGGTATATAATCTTGGTGGTGTGTTGGTGGGTTCTGTTGTTGCCAGCGGTTCTTGTGCTGCGGTTTCACTAGCCGGTCAACCACAAGGGGCATATATTATCGTCATCAAGAGTGGTGATGCCGTACGTACACACCGGTTTATAAAATGGTAATTCATTTCATATAATCAAATCCTGGCTCTAAATTGGAACCAGGCTTTGATTATGTTGTTTTATAGAAAATAGATTATAATATGAAGCTAAATTTTTTCGGAATTATTATAGGAGTAGCAACCTTCTTGGTTATAGGACTCTTTCATCCTCTAGTTATAAAGGCGGAGTATTATATTGGCGTAAAGAGCTGGTGGCTCTTTCTGTTGCTTGGTGTTGTATCGACTGCAGCATCATTGCTTGTTGCTAATCTAATAATCTCAATACTTTTGGGTGTTGTCGCTTTCTCCTCTTTCTGGAGTATAGGAGAGGTGTTCCAACAGAAGAAAAGAGTTGAAAAGGGCTGGTTTCCTGCCAATCCAAAGAAAAAGATATAAAAACGTAAAAAGTGCCAACCCAGAAATGATATCTTTCAAAGGTCGGTACTTATGCCATTCCCAGAGGTAATCAGTTTCTTACTCTATAGAATCATTGCTTGCCACAGTTCTTGTCATCGGTATTGCTGTGAGGCGTTTTACAAGCGAGTCGCACAAGATGGCGAAACTTTCCTTATTCTCCTTACTGACAGGTTTCTTTGGTTGTGATTTTATTGTCAGTGGGTTTATGGGCTTGCCGTTCTCATATACGCGGAAATCAAGATGAGGCCCGGTTGATAATCCTGTTGAACCGACATAGCCAATAACCTGTTTCTGCTTTACCATGTCGCCGACTTTAAGTCCCTTGGCGAATTTTGACAGGTGCATGTATGTTGTGGTGTAGGTGCTGTTATGTCGTATCTTGACATAATTACCACCACCTCTTGCCTGGAATCCTTTGTCAATGACTTTACCACTGCCAATGGCATATACCGGTGTTCCCACCGGTGCTGCATAATCGACACCATGGTGTGCACGTCGGCGTTTCAGAACCGGGTGCATACGGCTGTTAGAGAATTTTGATGTTATGCGGTAGAAATCAAGCGGTGCTTTAAGGAATGCACCTTCAAGGCTGTTGCCATCAATATTGTAGAATAATTCTTCTCCATCCTGAACAAAAGGTATGGCATATACAGTATTACCCGATGCGGTAAAAGATGCCGCTGTTATGAGATAGTTGTTCAGTGGTATGTTCTCTACAAATTCCTGTGAATATAATAAGCGGAACTCATCACCGCTCTGTACACCAAAGAAATCAATTGACCACCCGAATATATGTGACAGGAATACAGCCAACTGTGGTGGTGCATTATTTTCTTCCATGGCAACCCATAAAGAACTGTTTACCTTTCCGGCAACTTCTCTGTTACGCCATTCGGCAGGATTCTCCCGTTTTGTAGCCTTGTAGTTATTCTTTAAATCAAACACTACATGTTCCTTTATATTTGTTTCATAGACAAAATAGAGTGGTGTAGCAGTGCTGTCTTTTTCGCAAAGCAATGCACAGACACCTCCGGGACGAATCTTGCGTACATTGAATATAGTGTCGGGGCATTGTGTAAGGTCGTATATCTGCTTTGAGGAAAACCCAAAACCGTATAACACCTCGGCAAGTGTCTGATTAGGTTTTATGGTATCGAACTTTACAATAAAATCATCTATTGGTAGTCCATACTTCATTACTACAGGTTGTGGTGTAATGTCGCATACAGGAACTTCGTTTTCAATAGTTTCATCACTCCTTTTAGTTATAAATATTACAGTTGTTATAATCAATATAACAGTTAACAGCAGTAGTACTAAATTTTTTATTGATATGTTTTTCATCTCTGTTTTTCAAAATTATTCGCGAAGATAGTGATATTTTTTCTGTTTTATGCAGAAAAGATTTGTTTGCTGAACAAGAAATCGGGTTTGAATATACTTTCTCTTGTACTGAATTGTCATATTATTCATAAATCATTTTAAATATTTTATAAAAAGAGTTAGAAGATATATTCTTGTATCTAATATTCTTTACCTTTGTGCTGTCAACTTTTAATAATAACTAAAAATTCTACTACTATGAGAAAATTTACATTTTTGATTGTTGCCGTTTTGGCAATGTTTACAGCAACAGCAAATGCACAGAGCAAGGGTGATATGCATGTAGGTGGAACTTTGGGGCTACGTGTTTCATCGGGTGCTTCTTTTTCAATCACTCCTGAATTCGGCTATTTTGTAGCTGACAACTGGAAGGTTGGTGCAGAGGTTGGCTATACAACTGCCGGTAACAGATTTAGTATCATGCCCAATGCTGCTTACTATTTGCGTATTGTTGATAAGTTGTATTATACTCCAGGTATAGCTGTAGGTGCCGGCTTTGCAAAAGGTGCGAATTCATTCAACCTTGATGTTCGTCTTGGAGCCGTTGAGTTTCAACCTGTAAAGAACATGGCACTTTCAATGAGTGTAGCAAGCCTTACTTATGCAAGAATGCATAAGACGGACAATGTTGCATTTACATTGTTGTATTCTCCAACAATAGGTTTCCGTTACTACTTCTAATAAATAGATGTAATATAAAAATGGTGGAGCTTTGCATACAAAGCTCCACCATTAGTTTTTGGATATAAATCTTATTTTATCAATCTCTTTGTGCCGTTGACTATGTAAACCCCTTTAGGTAGTGTCATGAGACTCTCTGCATTACTTGTCTCAAGAACTCTAATACCGGTAAGGTCGTAGACAATCCAATGGTTTTCGCCCTCAGCAATTATATCGTTGATTCCGGTACCGTCGTTCTCCACAATGTATTTGAGTGTGATACCTTTGATATCCTTGCCGTTACCGTCAACGAAATAACCGTCGGGGACTTCAAGAACATATGTTCCGTTCTTTCTAACAGGGTTGGTAACTTTCAGAGCACATTGCTTCTGTTCAACTTTTCCTGTCTCATTTTCGTTTTCAGTCGTAAACTCTATTGGGATTAAATCTTCACTACCTTCCAAATACAGTTTTGGTGAGATTTCTGTATTATCGGTCTTACCAGCATAGTAGCTGAATGTGAAGAGAATGTACGATAGCTGCTCAACTTTGCTTCCGTTGGCGGGAACAACAGTCTCTATGGTTGCTGCAGCTGCGTATCCTGTTATTGTGTAATTAGCAATGGTTGCTGTACCGTAACGTACTGTAACCGGCAATTTCTGTCCCATTTCATCGGGGCACAAAATTATCTCGCCAATCATGTTGATCCACAGATAAGTACTGTTCTCAACTCTCAAAGGCTCGTTCAATGTGAACTCAAGAGTGTTTTGGTCAATCTGATTGCAAGTGAAACTTTTCTTGATGTTATAGCCGTCTGTTGCCTCTATGTTAAGGTTATCGCTAGCCTTGATTCCCTCATTACATTTGATAGTTATTTTCTGTAACTCTTCAAGATAACTGTTGTTCTCTGGAGTGATTGTATATTCCGGATACTCACGCATCATATACATGGCTGGCAATTCCAAATCTCCGGTTTGTGCTGAATAACAGCCGAATGTCTCATTTGTCTTTGAATAGAAAAGAGTTCTATCGCTATTCTTGATTGTTGCTTTTCCATCGTTTATGCTTACGCTCCAAACAGCACCATTGGCAGGCTTTTCTTTTGCGAATGACAAAACTCCATTGTTGATATACATGTAACGGTTTTCAGCATCCTGTACAGTGTATCCACCTGTAGTTGTTGTAAAGGTAAAAGCATTGTACTCAATAGTTTCTATATATTTATCATACTCTCCGTTTAAACTTCTGCTTTGTAAAGCTTCGTCAGTATCCTTTCCGAACAAGAAGTCTGCCGATTTACCATTAGCAACAAAAGCATATTTGCTTTCCGATTTAATCTCTTTTGCTGGGATATAAGGCTTGATAGGTGAAACAATGTATTTTGCTTCTACGACATCACTTTTGTAAATAGAGTCCTTTACTGCAATAACTTTCATATTCACACTTTTTTCCAGCACGTGATAAGCTACCCAATATTTACTACACAGAGTAGTTCCTGTTCCGTTATAAAAATCTTCATGATTAGGTGTTGTTCCATCAAGGGTGTAGAACAAAACAAGATTTTGGTCCTTAGTTTCTACTATTACAGAATCTTTTGCAATATATACTCCTGAAGGTGTTTTGAACGTGGGCTCTTCAACATCTATAAGATGAGCTGGTATCTGGTATTCAATAGTTATGCTCTTTAAAAAATATGCTTTTTGTGATGCTGTCCAGCTTATAGTGATGTCTCCCTTTGTATCACAAGTTAATGTGTATGAATTCTTTGCTGCATTCTCATTATAAACATCTATTGTATATTCATTAGTCGTTTCGCCTGCTGTTATTTTCAGTTTTGCATCACCACCTGATGCAATGCAGGTGTTTACCGTAATGCTTTTAATCTCATACTCGGCAAAGGCAGATGTAGTAAGGCTGTAATTTTTACATGCACCGATACTTGATTTTGCACTACCAATCTGAATACCTTTGTCATCATTCCAAGCAATCGCATTTGCCTTGCTTGCAGTCCATACTATGTCGCTAAAGGTAACAGAACCTCCATCTACTGTCAAGTTATTCAAGTCGCCTTTCTTGAATGTGTGTGTGTAGGTTTCTGCTTTTATTGATGCAAATGCAATGAGAATACCTACTGAAAAAAGTAAAAATCTTTTCATATTGAATATTGTTTTAATTTATTTGTTCCTTTATTAAAAACGGGCATCTTGTGTTATGCCATGATAATTCATTTTCTTAACACTTGTTCTATCATTTCCTTCATGCCACCGTCTGGTTTTGGTGCAAAAACAGAAATAATGTAACCCTCTTTGTCAATTATCATATATCGTGGTACACTGCTTACACGATATTCGCCAATGAAATTATTTTTGGCACTATAGTCGGGTGTGAGGTTTAGCATGTTGCCCATATTGAACTTCTCTATTGCAGCAAGCCAATTCTCACGCACATCGTCACTGTCTGTTGAGACGGTCACAAACTCTACAGCCGGGTTGTTCTTGTACTCCTCTTTTAGAGCCATAAACTTTGACATATTCATAAGGCAACTTTTACACCATGTGGCCCAAACATCAATGACCAACACTTTACCTTTAAAGTCACTGATTGTATATGTATTTCCATCGGCATCCTTGAATGGGACATCGGGTGCTTTTGCCCCCGCCATTAAAGGCTTGTAGATGTCATATAAGGCCAAAACTTCATTTTTTAGTTCGCTATCGGATACATTTTTCTCAATGAGCTCTCTTATGGCATAAAGTTCATCACTGCAACCGCTGTTTGTCAACGGATGCTTGAGCTTTTTCAGGTACGCGATATGAAGAGCATCATTCTTGCAGGTAAAAACCTCCTGCAATTTCTGGTAATCATTATTATTTAATCCACGTATTGGAAAGAATACAGTTATTGTTATTCCGTCTCGTGACTCGTTGTAACTCTCACCGCGTTTCATGGCCTGCAGAGTAAAATAGTGGTCGGCAAAACGTGCTGTGTCACGTTCAACCATGAACGTTGTTACAATCTCATTGTCAAGTTCTATCCTTTCGCAATACTTTGGCAACTCGGCTATATCCTTGTTCTTGCCACGGCATTTGAACATGTATTCTCCACTTCGCCATACAAAATTGCAGTCGTTCAATATGTGTTGTTCCTTATTCCACTTGCCAAGTTTTGACTGAACCTCATTATATCTATCAACAATCTCCTGTGCTGTGGCAAAATCCTTTTCCCATAGTGAGTTGACTTCAATTGGGGCCTTGCACGAAAACAAAGTCAATAGTAGGAATAATGCGATGACGCAATTACAGTTTTTCATCAGTATCTTCATTTCTTTTTCCGTATGCAATACCTACAAGGTCAAGACCATACTCATCCTTGATGTAATCGACAACGAATTCATATTTTTCCTTGATCTTTGTGAATTTCTCAGTATTGTATCTTGCATGGAACTCCTCGGGAGTAAACCACATTGCATTCATCATATATGCCTTGAATAAGTCGAAATTGTTTCCTTTTCTCCAGTAACTTGTCTCAAGTTCGGTTTTGCTGGTTACGGGCAGCGGCTTTATGACCTCTGTTGAGCGTCCTGTACCGAACTTCTCCTCGAGCATATCAACAAAACCAAGGTTGTACAAGCTGTTGGCTGCATCCATGTCTTTAACATTCACCTTAACACTGTCTCTCATGTCATAGTCGTTCCAGAATTCGTCGGGAGATACCAGTTCTCCTTTCTCTACAGAGTTGTTGATTACATTTATCATGAATACGCAACGTTGCTGCTTGAGTGAATATGATGCGTTTGACGTAGTGCCGAATATGACGCTGTCGGGGAAACTGATAGCCCAGTTGTCGAAGTTGCCGAGCTTGATGGTCTTGTACGGGTTCAAGTCTGTTCCTCCCGACACCTCGCCGCTGTCCTCGCCAAAGTCACGTGGCTCCGTACGCAGGTTGTGTATCATGTAAATTTTTACTGGGAATGTTGACTGTGCGAACTCCTTACTTATATTAGGGAATATGTCTTTTCTGAAAAAATCGACATAGTAGGGCAGGTGGCTTTCGGGGAGGAACCAGGCAGTGTCGTCACGTTCGTGTTCGTATCCTGCAACGTAGATATCTCCTGTTCCGGCCGAAATCCAGTCACGGTTCATATCCACTTCCTTTACGTCCTTGTACAAGAGATAGACACCATACTCCTGCTTTATCTCATATATAAGGGTATCAAGTGCAGTACTGTCTTGTGGAAAACCACCACGAATAGGCGAGTAGTTGCCCGAAGGAATTATATCTTCTTCATTACCACGGCATGCAGTGAAAGCTACTGTCGTTGCCAATATGATGAACGTTATTTTCAATAATTGTCTCATGGTATTATGTTGTTTTAGAAACATTATTCATTGATGATTCTTTATATTGCTACTCTTTTACTGGTAACTCGTTCTGTACAAGTTCGCCGTTTGATTGCAGTGCTTCGTCGGGAATAGGTACTGTGTACATGAGGTCTTTTTCTTTGAGACGGTAAACTGTACTTTCGCTTTCGCTTTCATGCCATACATGTACAATCTCCGGCATGCCCCAACGGCGTAGGTCGAACCAACGGTGACCTTCAAAACAAAGTTCTTTTCTTCTCTCGTCCTTTACAAAAGCAATCATCTCCTCTTGGTCAGTTATTGTCACTTCAAAGTCATCCTCAGGGTCAAAGCGTTTTTCACGTAATTCAGTAAGCACTCTTGCAGCCTCGGCAACACCGTCACCTCCCAACATAGCCTGTGCCTCGGCATAATTAAGGTATGCTTCGGATAGTCTGAGGCATCTTCCAAAGATTCCTACATCATGTTTTGGCAAGTAATACTGTGTTCCGACATATATCTTGCCGAATGCCATACGCATGAGCTCTGTGTCATTCTTTGGAGCTTTGACAATATATCTGTTCAAACGTAAATCGTAATCGTCAAATGTGTTTATCAACCCTTCTGATGCTTGAAAATAGGCGTGCATCTTCTTGTTGTTGATTGTATTTGTACTATTTGTACCGTGATATGTCCAGGCAAACATATCTTCAACATTTCCGTATGGCCATATAGTTTCGCTATGTTTGTATGTAGGGAAGATAATATAATTACGTATCTCATTTCCCGAGTCGTCGGTTCCTGTTGTTGGAACATCATTCAAGTCAATCAGTTTGAAGTTGGGGTTATCCATAACCAATTTGGCATACTTTGCTGCTTTGGCCCAATTCTCCATGTAGAGATATGTGCGTGACAACATCAACTGTACCATTGGAAGGCTGGTGCGATAGTTCTTTTTCCATTGCATTGCTTCCGGTAATAGATGATAAGTCTCTTCAGCTGTATGCAGGTCTTTTAATATCTGTTCATAAACCTCGGCTACAGTTTTTCTTTTCAAATAATTCTCTTCGGCTTCAATACCGCTTTGCAATTTCAAAGGAACTCCTAAAGCATCGGGCTTGTAGTTATAAGGTTGACCAAAGATATTTACAAGGTTAAAATAATAGAAACCTCGCAGGGCATAAGCCTGTGCCTTTACATTATTTATATTATCCTCGGTGTCTATTACTCCCGGGATATAGTCTATTACAGCATTTGCTCCAAGAATGAGTTCGTAATAACTTTCATACATATTGATATGTCCTGAGCCGGCCTTGTCCATCATCTCGAACATGTCGGGTTGCCAAGTAAAACTTGCAGTATATTTGGTCGCATCAAAACCTTCTGCAGGTACTTGGTAGGGAGTTGCCTCCACATCGTCATCAAGCAGTCCAAGGAAAATGTTGTAACCACTCATGTCATTACGTTGATAAGCCTCTCCCAACAACAATTCATTAAGCGAAACAGCATCCTCGGGGACAAATTCGCTTTTTGAGTTAGGCTCCAAAAAATCTTCGCAAGCACTCAATGATAGTACTGCAATGGCTGATATAAGTATATGTTTAATTGCTTTCATAATCATAAATCATTATAGTCCAACACTCAATCCTAATGAATACATTCTTGGTTGGATACTGTATCCCAACTCAGGGTCATATCCTCTCCACTCTTTGCTTGCGATAACAAACAAGTTGTTTACGTTTGCACTGAATTGGATATGTGACAATTTCATCTTTTGACAAACCTTGCGTGGCAGGCTGTACGAGAATGATATCTGTGTACAACGCAGGAATGACGCGTCGGCAACTCTTACATCCGATTGTGCCCACATTGAATAAATATTATCATAAAGTCCGTTAGGCAAGTTTAAATTGTAAAGGTCTCTGATAGAGGTATATAGTGCCGGTATATTGGTGTGTGCCTCATCTCCTGGCTCTTTCCAACGATCGTTAAGTTCCTTTGAGAGGTTGCTGAAGATGTCCGGCATCTTTCCATATGTAAATGTTGAGTAAGGGTTAGGCAAACGTTTTTTTGCACCGAGGTTTGCTGCAAAGTCAATACCAAGGTTGAATCCCTTCCAACGGAAACGTGTGTTGAAACCTCCCGAGAAGTCGGGCTCGCTTTGTCCTGAGTAGATAAGGAATGTGGTCGGATCTACACTGCCGTCGCCATAAACATCGTCATACGTCGCATTTTCAAATGTAGGGTAGCCGGTGTTGTGGTCCAATTCGGTAAATTTATAAGACCAGAATGCCGATAAAGGATAACCTTGCTTCAATGGTCTGTCGCTGCTACCATTGAGGAAGTCGATATGTGTCAATTCATCAGCTTTTGCAGTACGGTCGTCGGTCTCTGATCTGTTCCAGTTCTTTCCGGCGTTCAGACCAATAGTCCATGCAAAATCTGTAGTTCTGATTGGTGTGTAGTTCAAACTGAACTCAACACCGTTATTGGTTATGAAACCACCGTTCAGCGGCATTGAACTCATACCATACTCCTGTGCAATGTCCTGACGTATAATGGCGTTACTGAGTCGTCTGTAATATTCAAGATTCATTGTAATGCCAAAAAGGGCAATATCGGCACCAAAGTTCCAACTCTTTGTACGCTCCCATTTCAACTGCTTGTTAGGCAAGCTTGATATGGTAAGGTAATACTCATTGTAACTCTGTAGAAGTCCCTGATATTGTACAATCATGTCTGGACTTAGCGAGTTAACCACATTACCTTGAATACCGTATGTCACACGCAAATTCAACTGGTCGAGCCAGGGAAGATAATTTACCATGAATGGTTCTTGTGCAACTTTCCATGCAAGACCAGCCGACCATGTCGGGTCGAACTGTTTGTTCACGTCCTGACCAAAACGGTTTGATGCATCGGAACGTATGTTAAGGTTCATAACATAACGGTTCTTGAATGTGTATGCCAAAAGACCGAAGAACGACATGTAGTTGGTCACAGTCGAAGTCTTGCTCCAGCCGCCGTTGTACAACTGTGCAAGAGCACCCCAACCAATTGAAACATCACTGCCTATTGGCTTGAAGCTTGTTGGCAGAGTAGGTGATACAAGTATCTCGCCACGTTCGGGGACATATCCCCAAACCGTGTTACCGTCACTTTCTCCAGTGCTTGAGCGAACTTCCATACCCAGCATGGCATTCACACGGTGGTTCTCGTTGAACTCCTTTGAGAACTGCAAACGATGTGAGGTACTATAGGAAACAGATTGTGATGTAGCCTGTTTCAAAACACCTCCATAAGGCATTAGTGCTGCATTATATTTTGCAGAGCCAGCTTCCTCTGTTCCATAAGCATATCCGCGGTAAAGACGTTCAATCTGTGACGATTTCTCTCCTTGGAAACTCTCGCTCTTGTTTGTGTTCAAAGAGACGTTGCCTGTTCCCTGATATGTAAGCCAATCAAGTATCTTGTACGAGATGTTGGCTGAAGCATTGAAGTTACTACCACAGTTGAGCGAATATGTATTCTCCAACTCATTGAATACATTGTATGTGTACTGGTTGTGCTCTGCAAGTTCGGTATTGTATTGGTAGGTGTAGTAGCTTGAATAGAAAGTTCTGTCACCGTTCTCTTCGTATGCTGGAATTGCTCTACTGGTATTCATCGCATATGTGTATGGGTTTACACCTGCGTAACCGTAAGAGTTTCTTATGCTACCGTTTAATTGAACGTTAATGGAGAGCTTCTCGCCAATATTGCTGTTTATGCTCAAACGTGTTGTGAGTTGGTCGTTCTCGTTGCCAATCTCCATACCCTTATTGCTCTGATATCCCACAGATGCATTGTATGTAACCTTGTCAGTTCCACCCGACAGACTCAAGTTGTGGTTTTGGCTTACAGAGTTGCGGGTCAAAAGGTCAAACCAGTCAGTATTTACTGTTTCAAGACGTTGTAGGTAGGCCGAAAACTCCTCTTCTGTAATCATACGTTTGTTGAACATGGACATTAGTCCTTCGTATGTATAAATCTGTGGTAACGGGTTGCTCTGGTAACGTACTCCGGCTTCGTAAGCTTCCTTGCTGAACTGAATACGCTCATACGAGTTCATGTAGTCATAAATGGCGTACGATGGACGTTCTCTAACTGAAACGTTTGTATTGTAACTTACACTGACACGTCCCGGAGTACCTTTTTTTGTAGTGATTACAATAACACCGTTTGAAGCCTTTGAACCATAGATAGCTGTTGCCGAAGCATCCTTCAAAACAGTGATATTGTCTATATCTTGTGGGTTGAGCCATGAAATCTGGTTACCGATAAGTTCACGCATGTCCGATGTCAATGCCGCACTCATGTCTATTGACAAAGCATCTTCCTGAATCACACCGTCAACAACCCACAACGGGCTGGTATTTCCCAAAATTGTTGATGTACCGCGGATTGTAATCTTTGGCGAAGCACCAACACGTGCCGATGTGTTTACAACCGACATACCGGCAATCTTACCCTGCAACATCTGGTCAATGCTCTGGTAGGCAGGCATCATGATGTCGTCAGCTTTAACAGTGGTGAATGCTCCAACCATATCCTTGCGTGGCAGGCGTGCATAACCGTCTTCGACGATAGTCACCTCTTCGAGCATCTCGTCGTCGGGAAGCAATTGGACATTGAACGGCTTGAGGATGTTCGTATTGTTGATCTTTATGGATTTAGTCTTTGAACCAACGTAGCTTACAACGAGTTCCAAATCTCCAAGAGTGATATCTACATCGATTTTAAATTCTCCCTCAATGCCTGTGCTTGTACCTTTGAGCATGTTTTTACCCTTCATTATAACGACGCTGGCACCAGGTAGCGATTCATTGTTCTCATCAACAACATTACCAATGACAGTTGTGTAGCTTTGTGCAAACAGTTCAAGCGAACAAGTCAGACATAAGAATAATGCCACCAATTTGGTAATCACCGATTTTGCTTTCATGGCTAAAAATGTTTATCTTTTTTGCATTTAATGTGTAAAGATAACACTTTTTTAAAAGAATTGCTGTTAAATGTCAAAAAAAATAAATAGAAAAGGCGTTTTGGTAATAAAAAAAGAGGAAAATTCTCTCTCGAATTATCCTCTTTTGTCCAATCGTGCGCGTGATAGGACTCGTCTAAAACTTACCGATAATATCGTATGAATTTATAATAAGTTGTTTTATAATGATTTATAGCGAGATTTTGTCTCGCTTTTTTTTGCTCTCTTCACTAGGTTACAAGTTCAGTTGACACTTTTATGAATTTCTGTCAACGAGATTCTTTGCTATTTTTGTAGTACTCCCCCTTTTTGCAAGGGGGGGCTGTCGTAAAGTTAGAGAATATCTCCTGAAAAATACTTGTTTTTTTAGGAAAATTGCACTCGGATTCAATGGCGCGCTGACTCCCCTTTTTGTCATTTGGGAAATTCAATACCATACATCATTAAGGCACATACCCCATGCCACCTCCCTTTTTGTCATTTTGACGAATCAAGTGCTTACCGGATATTGCGCATCGCCCTGAAGTGGTAGGCAATAAAACAAGAAAACCCTACAACGCAGTGTTGTAGGGGAAATTGTGGAATTCACAATAGTTCTCGTAGGTTCTGTGTAAATCAAGAACCTTTGTGTGCAAATATTGCTTTTTAATTATTTATGAACAAACGAATTTTTTAAATCTTGAGATATATTGATAATAAAATCTCCCATACGTTCGAATTCATTAACAATGTCCAGATAATATACGCTTTCTTGATAAATCTTTTCGCCATTCTCCATCTCTTCAATCTCGGATTCTCGAAGCGTGTTCCTTAATTCATTAATATGATTTTCAGAATTATAGGCATTTGAAATATCAACAAGAGTTCCTCGATGTGCA
>JAGCJL010000035.1 GCA_017647975.1 Bacteroidaceae bacterium
TCACCTCACAGCACTCGACAATATCAGGCCGGGTATTGAATACCGCGAGGTTCATAAGTTGGTACTTACAGAAATTGCAAAGGGCATGATTGACCTTGGATTGATGAAGGGCGACCCAGTTGAGGCTACAATAAAGGGTGCTACATGTATGTTCATGCCTCATGGCCTTGGTCACATGATGGGACTCGATGTTCACGATATGGAGAACTTTGGTGAGGTATATGTTGGTTACGAGGAGGGACGCACAAAGAGCCCGCTGTTCGGTTGGAAGTCGCTACGTTTGGCCAAGGCTCTTGAACCGGGATTCGTGTTTACCGTAGAACCGGGAATATATTTCATCCCCGACCTCATTGATAAGTGGCATGCCGAGAAACAATTTACCGATTTCATTTGCTATGACAAGCTTGACGCATGGAAAACCTTCGGTGGAATGCGTGGCGAGGAGGACTACTATGTATTTGAAGGCGGTGCTCGTCGTTTGGGTAAGTACAAGCCGATGTCTCCCGAGGAGATTGAAGCCGAGCATAACAAATAAATGTGATAGTAGATTTGCAAGGGATTTTTTTAACTGAAAGTAAAAATAAAAAGATATAATGGAGATGTGAGCTTTAAAAGAAACAAGAATTCCATTATTTGAGTTTAAGCAAATAGAAATATACTATATTCGTAATATTAAGTAGGAAAAATAATTTGACAAAAGAAAGTTTGTTGTTTTAAGTCCGGAACAGAAATTCGCCAAAATTTTAAACCAAGGATTGAAACAATTTATCTTCATTCTGTTAATATGCAGGCAGTGTACATTTGTACACCGCCGTTGCGTATATTACGGCGTGGGAATATTGTTTCTTTATTGTTCATTTGGTTAAGGCGTTTGGCGATGCCTCTGTTTCATGGACGTAAGACACAAGTCTCACGTCTTTTTTATTGTATAACTTAAATAAACGGTGTGAGACTATACATGGATTATTTTTAATCTAAATATATAGTTCTATGAAAAGACATTATTTAAGTATGCTGTTTACAACATTGTTGATACTTTGCAACATAGTTGTAAAAGCTCAGGAATTTGAAGCGAATGGAATATGTTACAAAATTACCGATGCAACAAATAAAACAGTTGAGGTGGTTAGAGGTAACTATTCAGGGAGTTTAAAAATCCCTGCAACAGTTGCATATTCCGGTAAGAGTTACAATGTAACAGCTATTGGAAACAACGGTTTTAATAGTTGTGATATGATAACAGAAATTGAAATACCTAACAGTGTAACAACCATAGGAAATAATTCTTTTGTAATGTGTACAGGACTTAAAAGTATTATAATTCCTAACATTGTTACAGAGATAGGAGAATATGCTTTCTATGGATGTTCAGAACTTGAATATATCAATTTACCTGAAAATATTACAAAAATCAATGGTTATACATTTTATAATTGTTCAAAGCTTACCACTATTAAAATTCCAAAAAATGTTGTAAAAATTGGAAACAATGCATTCAGTGGTTGTACCAATCTAAAAGATGTCATAATTCCAGGGAGTGTAACTGCGATTGAATCAAATGCATTTAGTAAATGCTATAACATTACCAGCGTGACATCTCTTATTCCTGCCGAAAAAATATTTGAAATAGGTACAAATGTTTTTACCTCTACAAGCTATACATCATCATCGCTTTATGTCCCTTACGGGGCAAAAGATGTATATTTAAATACGTCTGGTTGGAATTCCTTTAACAATATTATTGAGTTGGAGGGAGAAGTAGAAACTGTTACAGAGGTAACAATAAGTATAAATCAATATGGTAGTGCTACATATTGTTCTCAATATGCTCTTGACTTTAGTAATGTTGCCGGTTTGAAGGCTTATACGGCAACGGGTTACAACACCGGTACGCAGGTGGTAACACTTACAAGAATACAGACAAGCAAAGAGGGTACAGGTCTGTTCCTTGTTGCCGAACCGGGTGAATACATTGTTCCGGTGATTGAGGCTTCAGAAGATTATTCATTAAATATGCTTGTTGGTACATTGCGGAACACCGCTGTAAGCAGCAAAAGCAATGACGGTTATTACTTCAACTTTAAATATACTGTAATAGGTGAAAACCACCCCTCGTTCTATCCGTTTGAGGATGGTTCAATACTTAGTGCCAACAAGGCCTATCTACAACTGCCGGCATCATTATTTCCTGCAACAGCATCAAAATCGGTTAGTGTACGTCTTGATGATGGAACAACGACAGAGATTTATGAGATGAACGATAAAGGAACTGACAGTAAAACAATTTATGACATGCAAGGCCGCATAGTAGAGAATGTTATAAAAGGTATTTATATAATTGACGGCAAAAAGGTAGTAAAGTAAACTAAAGGGATTAAGCTAATGAAAAAGATATATTCAACCCCACAAATCATTGAGATAGAACTGAACTCAGAGCCGTTGATGAATGTAACATCGGGTGAACAGGCCGGTGTTGGTGTTGGTGGTGGCAGTGCTGGGGATAAAACCCCCGATCTCTCTGCCGGCAGACGAGGTACATGGGGAAATTTGTGGAAGTAAGTAAGAGGAGGAACATAATACACCTTTATATTGTTCTCTACGCCGAGATGCATCTCGGCAAAAAAAACACCGTTAGCCGCAGCTAACGGTGTTTGTATAAATATATGTTATAAACAATTAAAAAAGTCTCTCCACTCTTTCCTTTATAACTTTTTCTGCACCAAGAATGATATCTTCAACTATTGCTGCAGCTGGTTCAACCTGCTTTATAAGACCAGCACACTCACCAGCCATGTAGCTGCCGTCGATATCACCTTCCTGTACTGCTTTGCGTAGTGCACCGCCACCGAATGCAAGTATCTCCTCGGGTGTTACATTGGGGTCGGTTTCCATCTTGGCAAATGTTCTTGAGAACGGCGTCTTTAGTGAACGTACCGGGTGGCCCGATGCTTTTCCTGTTACAATTGTTGAGATATCAGTTGCTTTTACAAGTTTGTCTTTGTAGTTATCGTGTGCATTGCACTCTGTTGCTGTTATGAAGCGTGTACCCACTTGTACGCCTTCGGCTCCAAGCATGAATGCCGCTGCGGCTCCTCGGCCGTCGCAGATACCTCCTGCTGCAATTACAGGGATTGTTACTGCATCAACAATCTGTGGGATAAGTGGCATGGTGTGTAGTTCTCCTACGTGTCCTCCCGATTCTGCACCTTCGGCAACAATGGCATCAACACCGGCAGCCTCCATCTTTACGGCATGGGCAACGCATGCTATTACGGGTATGACCTTTACGCCATTCTCTTTCCACATAGGAAGGTATTTTGCAGGAGAGCCGGCTCCTGTTGTCACAATCTTTACGCCCTCTTCAACAACCATTTCGGCAATTTCTGCCGCATTGGGTGCCTGTAGCATGATGTTTACACCGAAAGGCTTATCGGTCAATGTCTTGCACTTGCGTACCTCATTGCGTACAGCCTCGGTTCCGGCGTTGATTGCCGAGATTAGTCCCAAACCGCCTGCGTTTGAAACGGCTGCTGCAAGTTCTGCGTCGGCAACCCAGGCCATTCCTCCCTGAAAGATTGGATATTTTATTCCAAGAATATCACAAATTCTACTTTTAATCATAATATGTGTGTTGTTAGGTTAATATTCCGAAAACGGCGGCAAGTTATAGAAAAAACCATTAACCCGCAACAAAGAATGGAAGATATTGAGAAATGTTTTTTCAATCGCCTACCCCCTCGAGGTGGCGAAAGCGATTGACAAAACGCAGACGTTTCTTACGTGTGTTTATGTTGGGGTGGTAGTTTCCCGCATATTTTCTTCTACTAAGTTTAATAAGTGCCTTTGCACCGAAGGAGATTACCAAGACGCCTCCTATTACTATCCATACAATCATAATTATCGGTTGTTTTGGGGTTAATAATGAGGTATTTGCCACGCTAACGCTTGCAAGATAGTGAAAAGTTTTATAACCCCCAATTATTTTAATAACTTTTACAACAAGTTGTTAATGTTAAAATTTTCATCCTGTTGATATCTTTATTGTTTTTTCATTTTGCCATTTAATTAGAATGATTATTTTTGCAATGCATTCATTTTTTTAAACTCCAAACCAAAATGATTCAGACAGTTGTTAAGCGCGACGGACGTATTGTCGGCTTTAATGAAGAGAAAATTATTACAGCTATTCGTAAGGCGATGCTTCACACCGACAAGGGTGAGGATATGTCGCTTATTCACCAGATTGCCGACCACATCTCTTTCAGAGGTGATGCACAGATGACCGTAGAGGATATCCAGGATATGGTTGAGATGGAGCTGATGAAGAGTAGTCGCAAGGATGTGGCTCAAAAGTACATCGCTTATCGTAACCAGCGTCGTATTGCTCGCAAGGCTAAGACACGCGATATTTTCCAGGAAATCATAAACATTCAGTCAAACGATGTGACTCGTGAGAATGCAAACATGAATGCCGACACTCCTGCCGGCATGATGATGAAGTTTGCCAGCGAGACAACAAAGCCTTTTGTTGATGACTTCTTGTTGAGCGAGGAGGTAATGGATGCCGTTCGACACAACTATCTGCATATACATGACAAGGATTATTATCCTACCAAGAGCTTGACATGCTGTCAGCACCCTCTTGATAATATCCTTATCAATGGATTCAATGCCGGTCATGGCGAGTCACGTCCTGCAAAGCGTATTGAAACAGCAAGTATCATCGCTTGTATCTCTATGGAGACTGCACAGAATGAGATGCATGGTGGTCAGGCTATTCCGGCTTTTGACTTCTATCTCGCTCCTTATGTACGTACAAGCTTTATCGAGGAGGTAAAGAGTATTGAGAATCTTACCGGTGCCGACTATTCTCATTTGTATAACAAGAATATTGAGGATTATATCCAGCAGCCACTTGATTTCTTGAGTGGTGATGAGCGTATCCTGCAACATGCCATAAACAAGACTGTTGCTCGAGTGCATCAGGCAATGGAGGCGTTTATACACAATATGAACACAATACATTCAAGGGGTGGAAATCAGGTTGTGTTCAGCTCTATCAATTATGGTACAGATACATCGGCCGAAGGTCGTTGCATCATCCGCGAGTTGCTTAACAGTACCTATCGCGGTGTAGGTAACGGCGAGACAGCTATATTTCCTATACAGATATGGAAAAAGAAACGTGGTGTAAGTTACTTGCCCGGCGACAGAAACTATGACCTTTATCAGCTTGCATGTAAGGTTACAGCACGTCGTTTCTTCCCTAACTTCCTGAACCTTGACGCTACATTCAACCAGAGTGAGGAGTGGCGTGCCGACGATCCCAAGCGTTATATGCATGAGGTTGCTACTATGGGTTGTCGTACTCGTGTTTATGAGAATCGTTTTGGACCAAAGACATCTGTTGGCCGTGGTAACCTCTCGTTCTCAACAATCAATATCGTGCGTTTGGCAATCGAGTGTATGGGTGTTGAGGATAAGGAACAGCGAATAGCTCTATTCTTTGCAAAGCTGGATAATCTGCTTGATATTACAGCACGTCAGTTGCATGAGCGTTTTGAATTCCAAAAGACTGCTTTTGCAAAGCAATTCCCATTGCTTATGTCATCGCTTTGGGTAGGTTGCGACAAAATAAAGCCAAACGAGACTATCGCTTCTGTCATCAATCAAGGTACATTGGGTATCGGTTTCATTGGTCTTGCCG
The DNA here is from genome assembly GCA_017647975.1 of Bacteroidaceae bacterium. Classification (GTDB taxonomy): domain Bacteria; phylum Bacteroidota; class Bacteroidia; order Bacteroidales; family Bacteroidaceae; genus HGM04593. Next base: position 5,708 of record JAGCJL010000035.1, read on the forward strand.
AGTGTCTTGTTGCTCTTACAGGCAAACATCATGGTGAGGATGCCGAATCTCAAGAACTTGGTGTACGCATCGTGACATATATGCGTGACCGTGCCAATGGCTTTGCTGAGCAGTATCAGCATAACTACAGTATTTTGGCTACACCAGCCGAAGGTCTGTCGGGGCGTTTTACCCGTGGCGACCGCAAGCAGTTCGGTGTTCTTCCCGGCATTACTGATCGCGACTATTATACTAACAGTAATCACGTGCCTGTATATTACAAGTGTAGTGCACGCCACAAAGCCGAGATTGAGGCTCCTTATCATGCACTGACAGCCGGTGGTCACATCTTCTATGTTGAGATTGACGGTGATGCAACACATAACCCCGAAGCTATCATGCGTGTTGTTGATATGATGGATGCATACAATATTGGTTATGGTTCGGTAAACCACAACCGTAACCGTTGCCTTGACTGTGGCTTTGAAAACTCCACAAAAGATTTGCAGGAGTGTCCCAAGTGTGGCAGCAAGAACCTTGACAAGTTACAGCGTATTACAGGTTATCTTGTAGGTACTACCGATCGTTGGAACAAGGCCAAGCTTTCGGAACTTAACGATCGTGTAATACACGAATAATAAAGATGATAAAGTTATCCATACTGGAGATTGTGGAAGATACCACTGTTGACGGTCCGGGCTTCAGAACTACGGTCTATTGTGCCGGTTGTCCGAACAGATGTCCGGGATGCCACAATCCTCAGTCGTGGGATATAAACAACGGCACAGAGGTTGATATTGAGGATATTATAAAAAAGATCCTTGACGACCCCTTTGCCGATGTTACTTTTTCGGGTGGTGACCCCATGTTTCAGCCTGTTGGCTTTGCTGCTCTTGCCAAGGGAATCAAGCAGCGGAGCAATAAGAATATCTGGTGTTATACAGGGTGGCTGTTCGAGGAGTTGTTGAAAAATCCTCAACAAAAGGAACTGCTGGATTATATCGATGTTCTTGTTGATGGCAGGTACATCGACTCTCTCAAGGACGAGACACCGCGTTTTCGTGGTAGCAGTAACCAAAGAATCATTGATGTACAAGCCTCGCTGCAACAGGGGAAAACGGTTATAATGAATATATAATATCTCATGGCAGACAACTATCTTGAAAAGAAAATGGAACAATACCGGGGTGGTTCTGCCACTGTGGCAAAGCTGAAGAACTCCTTGGCAGGGTTGTTGCTTAAAAACAGGAGTACCCGTGGTTACGATTCTACATTCAAGGTACGTAAGGACCAGTTGCAGCGTATAGTTGCCGTAAATACCAAATTGGCTTCGGCACGTAATCGTCAGTTGTTGCGTTTCAAGTTGGTGACCGGTGAAGATGCCGGAATGGTATTGCCGCATATCTCAATGGGTGTTGGTTTGAGCGAACTCTCTTTGCCGTTGCCTGGCTGTGAACCCAATGCTTTTATCGTAGTATGCTCTGCCGAGGAACCGCGTAATAGTACATATATCGATTTGGGTATTTCGGTACAGAGTATGTTGTTGCAGGCTGTTGAAATAGGTTTGAACGGTTTGTGCATAATGTCTTTTGATGCCGAGGCTATTACAAAGGAACTGGCGTTGCCTTATAAGCCTCTTATGGTGGTGGCTATAGGTAAGGGTGCCGAGAAGATAGAACTTGTGGATATCCCGGCCGACGGGAATCATGGATATTTTCGCAAGGATGGTGTGCATTATGTTCCCAAACTTACCGTTGATGAACTGATAATAGAGTGATTTATGGAAAAGAGAAGCGGACGCCTTTTATCACTTGATGCTTTGCGTGGTTTTGATATGTTCTTCATTATGGGGGCGAGACTGTGCATGCTTCTTGCGGCGGTACTTCGATTTTCACACCCCTGTAAAAACCGTTTTTAGCGGTGTGTTAGGGTTGCTTCCCGAAGAAGGTTGTACTTTGGGGTATTGGTGCTCTTATGTTGCCGTATGTTGGGTGTTTTTGCATTTCTTGTATAAAAAGAAGATATTTTTGAAAATATAATAATAATGAAAACTAATCTTATAAAGACCGCACGCTTTGTAATAAGCAATTCTGATATTAAGAAGTGTCCCACCGACGGAAAGCCGGAATATGCTTTTATCGGTCGCTCTAATGTGGGAAAATCAAGCCTTATCAATATGCTTACCGGTCATAATAAACTTGCCATGACATCGGCTAAACCGGGAAAGACACTTCTTATAAATCATTTTATAGTAAATAATGAGTGGTATCTTGTCGATTTGCCCGGATATGGTTATGCAAAACGCAGCAAGACACAGCATGAACAGTTGCAGCATATTATATCAGATTATATTCTTGATCGTGAACAGATGACTTTGCTGTTTGTACTGATTGACTCGCGTCATGAACCGCAGAAGATTGACCTTGAGTTCTTTCAGTGGCTTGGTGAGAACGGTGTACCTTTCTCAATTATATTTACAAAAGCCGATAAATTGACACGCAGCAAACTTGCCGAGAATGTTGAGGCCTACAAGAGACGATTGCTCGAGGAGTGGGAAGAACTGCCACCGGTATTCATAACATCATCGGAGACAGCTTTGGGTCGCAACGAGGTTCTGCAATATATTGATGAAATAAATAAAACTCTTTGATGAAAAAGTTATTATATCTGTTTCTGCTGCCGTTCATCTTCTCATGTATGCCAAAGAACGGTTACGTTATTGAAGGTGACTATCCCGATGCTAAAGACGGAACTGTTGTCTATCTGTCAAAATATATGGTGTTTGACCTTGATGAGATGCTTGTTCCTGTTGATTCGGCTATTGTTAAGAATGGAAAATTCAAGTTCAAGGGTGTTACCGATGCTTTTGAGGTCTGTTTCTTGTCATCATCAAAAATTGTTGACGGCGGCTTTGTGGTGCTTGAAAATGGTGTTATTGAATATACTTTTGATGGTGCAAAAGGCGGCGGAACTCTCTGGAATAAGGAGCTTTGCAGGTTTATGTATGAAAAGGAGAAGATAATGAGTCTGAAACAGATGACTTCTCCGGCAATGCAGAAGAAGCTGTTGCTTGAACCGGCGATGATTGACAGTTTGAATGAATTGGCTGTTTATGGGGCAAAGATATTTGACTCGTATGCAACGGGTCTTGTAAGAAAGAATTCCAACAATAAACTTGGACACTTCTTCCTGACTCAATCGGTGGGTGCTGTTACTCCGGGCAGGTTATTGCCTCTTTTCCCTTTGATACCCAATGAATATCGCGATAAACTGTATGCAGGAAAGAAAACTCAGCTTGAAAACGATTTGAAAGAGAATATTCATGTTGAGAAATATTCCATTGATGCTCAGGAAGCTGCAGCAGAGACTTCGGTTGGCAAAAAATATAAGAACTTTGAATTGAATGATATTGCCGGTGGAAAACTGTTGTTCTCCGACAAAGTTCAATCGGGTAAATACACTCTGTTGCTTTTTTGGGCGGCTTGGGATGATATGTCGGTTGATTTTGCCAAGGAGTTGAGTGCAATCTGTTCCAAATATGGCGAAAAGGAACTTAATGTTGTAACGGTTTCGCTTGATGGCGATGTAAAGGAGTGTACTAATGCTGTAAACTCCTTGAATCTTTTGGGTACACATCTGTGCAATCCCTCTCAGGGTAGTGCAGAACTTGCATCGGCATACGGAGTTTATGAACTCCCTCTTTGCCTTGTTGTGAACCGCAACGGTGTCATAATATCCAGAACGTCATCGCTTGACGATATAAAGAGTAAATTGAAAGAGATTTTACCTTGAAGGGGTTAAAATAAAGTTTTTTTTAGTTTATATCTTTAAAAAAACGATATATCTATGTTTGTTTTAGAACAAAATATCTATATTTGCATTATAAATAGTGCAGATGCTTTCCCCATCTGTGGTTTCAATCTTGAATTATCATAATCTTTATAGGTCTAAATAATGAACTTTTTCTCGTTAGAGAATAAAAGTGTCATATCTCATTTATGTATCATATAGAACAATTAAGAAGCAAGGAGATTGCCGATTTGCAATCTATTGCTCAAGAGTTAGGTTTAAAAGGTGTTAAATCGCTTGACAGAGATTCTTTGATATACAAAATTCTTGATGGTCAGGCTATGCAGAACAGCAAGACCGGTGCTCCCGCTGTTGTGAAAGAGGAGAATAGAATGAATCGTCGTGAACATCGTCGTAACAGAATTCATACCGATTCTTCAAATAAGGCTGTTTATACAGCAACCGGCGATAAGGCTGTTAAACTCGAAAAAACAGAACAGAAGGTTGAGGCAAAAGAGGTTGTCGAGGTTCAGACAATACCTGTTGTAGAGGCTCCGACAAAACCTGAAGCTCCGGTACAACAAGAGGCTGCACCTGTTGTAGAAAACAGAGAAAAGGAGAATGTGAAATCAAAATCCCGCGGTCGTAAACCCAAGAAAAATAATACCGAGAAACAGCAGCAAGCCGCAGAGAGTGTTGTTGTAGAAGAGGCTAAGGCCGACGCTGTTATCGAGGCAGAAAAAACAGCAACACCGGTTGCCGAAACACCTAAGAAACGTGGTCGAAAGCCTAAGGCTAAAGCAACTGTTGAACAACAGCAAACGGCTGATGTAAAAGAGGTTAAGAGTGAAGAACCGGTTAATGATGGTGAAACATTCGTACCTATAGAAGAGTTGCCAAGCGAGGCTAAGGAATTGCCCGTTGAACTTGTTGACAAGTTTGAGAAAACAGGCAAGAACCATAAGAAAAACAATGATAAGAATCATCAGCAACAGCATCAGGAGAAACGTCATGAGAACCATGTCGAAGAGTCTGTAAAACAGTATGATTTTGCCGATGTCCTTCGTGTTGAAGGTGTACTTGAAATTATGCCCGACAACTATGGTTTCTTACGTTCTTCGGATTACAACTATCTTGCTTCGCCTGATGATGTATATGTATCGCAGTCGCAGATTAAATTGTATGGACTAAAGACCGGTGACGTTGTCGAGGGTATTATTCGTCCGGCATCAGCAGGTGAAAAATATTTTCCGCTTGTAAAGGTTAATCGTATCAACGGTGCTTCGCCCGAACTTGTACGTGACCGCGTGTCATTCGATAATCTTACTCCTCTCTTCCCCGAAGAGAAATTCACTCTTTGCAGTGGCAGTTATGACAACTTGTCGGCACGTGTTGTCGATTTGTTCTCGCCAATAGGAAAAGGACAGCGTGGCCTTATCGTGGCACAGCCTAAGACTGGTAAGACAATGTTGCTCAAGGATATAGCCAATGCTATTGCGGCTAATCACCCCGAGGCATATATGATTATGTTGCTCATTGACGAGCGTCCTGAGGAGGTTACCGACATGGCTCGTTCTGTTAATGCCGAAGTTATTGCATCAACTTTTGATGAGCCTGCAGAACGCCATGTAAAAATTGCCGGAATAGTTCTTGAACGTGCAAAACGTATGGTGGAATGTGGACATGATGTGGTTATCTTCCTTGATTCAATAACACGTCTTGCACGTGCTTATAATACTGTTTCTCCAGCGTCGGGTAAAGTGTTGTCGGGTGGTGTTGATGCAAATGCTCTTCACAAGCCAAAACGCTTCTTTGGTGCAGCACGTAATATTGAAAATGGAGGTTCGTTGACAATTATTGCTACAGCTCTTATTGACACCGGCTCTAAGATGGACGAGGTTATTTTTGAGGAGTTCAAGGGTACCGGTAACATGGAATTGCAGCTTGATCGCTCGTTGGCAAACAAACGTATATTCCCTGCTGTGAACATCATAGCGTCATCAACTCGTCGCGACGACTTGTTGCTTGACCGTCAGACACTTGACCGCATGTGGATACTCCGTAAATATCTTGCAGACATGACACCTATGGAGGCTATGGAGTTTGTCAAGGACAGACTTGAAAAGACAAAAGATAATGGAGAATTCCTTATGAGTATGAATTCATAAAAGACAGTCAGATAAAAAAAAGATGCAAACCTGGTTTGCATCTTTTTTTTTGTATCATCTCATGTTTAGAACGGAAGATCATCGGGATCATTCTCCGACTTTGAAAAGTCGGGAACTTCAACTTTGGGTGCATCGATGACGGGCGTGTCTGTAGGAACAGGTGCTGTTCCGCGTTCTACTCTCCATGCACGGATATCGTTGTACCAACGGCCGTTGTACTCACGTGCATTGATGTCGAATGATACTGTCATCTCTTCGCCAGCCTGTATGTTGAACTGAGCAATCTTGTCTGCTCCAAATACGTTAAAACATAATTTCTTGGGATACTGCTCGTGTGTTTCAAGAACATACTCCTGCATTTTCCACTCGTTACCAGTCTTTGATGTACCACCTCTTTCGGGCAATACTGCAATAATTTTTCCTGTAATTTCCATAGCTCTATTCAAATTCTTGGCGAAAATACATCAATTCTTCCCGAAAAGCAATAAATTCTCTCTTTTTTTGTATGGCTTTTATATATTTTCGCTGTATCTTTGTGACTAATACGCGTACACATGCACGCGAGTGTTATTTTTATTTAAATCTCTAGTAAATTAACATTAAACTATAATATTATGAACTTTACAGTATCAAGTTCCTTGCTGTCGTCTCGTTTGCAGACAATTAGCCGTGTAATCAATTCTAAAAACACAATTCCAGTTCTCGATTGTATTTTGTTTGAACTTGAGGGTAACAAACTTACTCTTACTGCATCAGACCCTGACAATACATTGAACACCTCTATCGAGGTCGTTGATTGTTCTGAGGATTTCAGCTTTGCAATTTCTGCAAAAATTCTTATTGACTCTTTGAAGGAGATTTCGGAGCAGCCTCTCCGTTTCGAGGTAAAGAAAGATACTCTTGAGACAACAATTTTCTACCAGAACGGTAAATATGGTCTTGTTGGTCAGAATGCAGACGAGTATCCCGGTGCTGCGGTTTTGGGTGAAGGTGCGGTTTCAATCTCTGTTCCAACAAAGGTGCTTTCAAGCGGCATTTCTTGCTCTTTGTTTGCAACAGCCGATGATGAGGTCCGTCCTGTAATGTGCGGCGTGTATTTCGACTTTACACCTGAGAGCATTACACTTGTAGCATCAGACGGTCACAAACTTGTACGTTGTCGTGACTATTCTGTTACCGGTGCTGAGAAGTCTGCGTTCATCCTTCCTAAAAAACCTGCAACATTGCTCAAGAACCTTCTTGGCAAAGAAGAGCAGGAAGAAGTTGTTGTTGAATTCGACGGCCGTTTTGCAACATTTGATATGGGTGAATACAAGTTGGTATGTCGTCTCTTCGATGGTCGTTATCCTAACTACAACTCTGTAATTCCTCAGAATAACCCACATAAGCTGACAGTTGACCGTGCGGCTCTTATCAGTACTTTGCGTCGTGTCGCTATCTTTTCATCACAGGCAAGTCTTATCAAATTGCACTTAGAAGAGAATAAAGTTGTCATCTCGGCTCAGGACACCGATTTCTCAACATCGGCCGAAGAGAGCATGGCATGCAGCTACGAAGGTGCATCTATGAACATCGGTTTCCGTGCTTCATTCTTGATTGATATTCTTCACAATATCCCAGGGCAGGATGTGGTTGTTGAGCTTGCCGATCCATCACGTGCCGGTGTTATCGTTCCTGCCGAGCAGGTTGGTAAACAGGAGTTGCTAATGTTGTTGATGCCAATGATGCTTACTGAATAATCATGGAACTGAACCTTAAAAAGCCTGTAATATTCTTTGACCTCGAAACAACGGGTACAGATATCTCAAATGACCGTATTGTGGAAATTTGTTATATCAAGGTTTCGCCAGACGGTAAAGAGGTGGAATATACAAAGCGTATAAATCCGGGAATGCATATCCCCGAAACTGCATCGGCTGTGCATGGCATCTATGACGAGGACGTGAAGGATTGTCCTATGTTCAAGGATGTGGCACGTGATATTGCCAAAGAATTTGAAGGTTGTGATATTGCCGGTTTTAATTCAAACCGCTTTGACTTGCCTTTGCTTGCCGAAGAGTTCCTGCGTGCACAGGTGGATATAGACCTGTCACGTATGAGAGCGATTGATGTTCAGGTACTTTATCACAAACGTGAGCCACGCACACTCTCTGCAGCATATAAATTCTACTGCGGAAAGGTGCTTGAGGATGCCCACAGTGCCCTTGCCGACACTCGTGCTACATACGAAGTGTTGAAGTCTCAACTCGATTTCTATGATGACCTTGAAAATGATATGGAGAAATTGTCAAAAGAGTCTTCATTCACAAATAATGTCGATTTCGCGGGACGTTTCATTTATGATGAAAATGGCAAGGAGGTGTTCAACTTCGGTAAGTATAAAGGAATGCCTGTGGATGCGGTTCTTGATCGTGATCCCGGATATTACGGCTGGATGATGAACGGAGAGTTCCCATTGAATACAAAACAGGTGTTGACACGTATCAAACTGCGTGGTATCAAGAGATAAAGACTGTTTGTAACAGTATAAAATTTATCCAAATGCTTAAAGGAAAAAAAATAGTATTGGGAGTAACCGGAAGTATTGCTGCTTATAAGGCAGCGATGCTTCTGCGTCTTTTGGTAAAAGAGGGTGCCGAGGTACAGGTTGTGATGACTCCTTCGGCCAAGGAATTTATAACTCCGCTCACAATGTCAACATTGTCGGGCCGTCCTGTGGTTAGTGAATTCTTCAATAACACCGACGGGACATGGCACAGCCATGTGGAGATTGGTCTATGGGCCGATGCGATGATTGTTGCTCCGGCAACAGCGTCAACTCTTGGTAAAATGGCGAATGGTGTTGCCGACAATATGCTTGTAACAACATATCTTTCAATGAAGGCACCGGTGTTCATAGCCCCGGCGATGGACCTTGATATGTATGCCCATCCTTCAACACAAAGAAGTATTTCCATTCTTAAGGAGTACGGCAATCACATAATAGAGGCAACTTCTGGAGAACTTGCAAGTCATTTGAGCGGTAAGGGACGCATGGAGGAACCCGAAAAGATTGTACAGTGTCTAAAAGATTTTTTTTTTAGCAGTAAGGAACTGACAGGAAAAAAAATCCTTATCACCGCCGGTCCTACATATGAAAAGATTGACCCGGTGCGTTTCATAGGCAACTACTCTTCGGGTAAGATGGGATGTGCCATAGCCGACGAGTGTGCGTCACGTGGTGCCGAGGTTGTGCTTGTTGCCGGTCCAATGTCAATAAGATGTGAACAGAAGGGCATTGAACGAATCAATGTGGAATCGGCAAGGGAAATGTATGATGTCGCAATGGAAACATTCCCTTCGTGTGATGCAGCGATACTGACAGCGGCTGTTGCCGATTATCGCCCGGCAGTACAGGCTGACGAAAAGATAAAGCGTTCAGGTGATAGTATGACAATAGAACTGGAACCTAATAAAGATATCGCAGCATCGCTTGGTAGGGAGAAGAAAGAGGGGCAGTGTCTTGTAGGTTTTGCCCTCGAAACGAATAATGAGTTCGCAAATGCCAACGAGAAACTTTCCAAGAAGAATCTTGATTTCATTGTCCTTAATTCTTTACAGGATAAGGGTGCCGGTTTTGCTCATGATACAAACAAGGTGACAATCATCGACAGGATTTCTTCAACGGAATATCCGTTGAAAAGCAAGAAAGATGTTGCTAAGGATATTGTATCGCATCTCTCAAAACTGTTGTTGATGCTGGTGTTGCTCTTTCTGCCGTCAATGGTAAAGGCCGACGGGGAAGAACTGAATGCAACGGTGACGCTTAACGCGTCAAAGGTACAGGGTTCAAATACCGAGGTTTTTGAGTCGCTTGAAGAGGCTCTTGTGGAGTTTATCGGTAACCGCAAGTGGACGGCAAATACTTATGAAGAGGAAGAACGGATTCTCTGTAATTTCAACTTTGTAGTAAACTCATACACCAACGACGGCTCTTTTGACTGCTCGTTGATGGTTCAGGCTTCACGCCCCGTGTATGGTTCGTCTTATATGAGTACTCTGTTTAAGTTCGAGGACAAAAGCATAAAATTCAAGTTTCAGCCATTTGATCGTCTTGATTTTGTTGAGGACAATCTTGACAACAACTTGACAGCGACCATTGCTTTTTATGTTTATCTTATAATTGGTCTTGACTTTGATTCTATGGGCGAGCTTGGTGGCAGTGAATTCCTTAACAAGGCTTTGAATATTGCCAATAATGCTCAGAATCTTGGGGATACCGGTTGGAAAATCGGTGGTGGAAACAATAATAGATATTCCATTATCGATGATTATATGAACGGTGCAATGGAGCCTGTACGCAAATTGATGTATCAATATCATCGTTTGGGGCTTGACACAATGTATAAAAATGCCGAAAATGGCCGAAAGGTAATTACAGAGAGCATGTCCCTTTTGAAAAAGGCTTATGAAGACCGCTCGTTGGCATATTTCCCGAAACTCCTTGTCGAATATAAGGTTGACGAGATTATAAATATTTATTCAAAGGGAACACCGGAGGAGAAGAAAACCGTTGTGGATATATTGTCCGACATAAACCCTTCGCTATCTTCGGAACTTGAAAAAATTACACGAAATAATTAGTATAGCATAATGCTGAAACATATAACAATACGGAACTTTGCACTCATAGAGCACGTGGAGGTTGATTTCTCTTCGGGCTTTTCGGTTATTACTGGTGAGACTGGTCATGGTAAATCGGTCTTTCTTGGTGCTATATCAATGTTGCTTGGGCAACGTTCCGATGTAAAATCCATTCGTGAAGGAGCCGACAGATGTATAATTGAGGGTTGCTTCGATATTTCTGATTTTGACCTTAAACCATTCTTTGAAGAGAATGAACTCGATTATGACAACGAATGTATTATTCGTCGTGAGGTTGCTTCAACAGGGCGTAGCAGGGCTTTTGTGAATGACACTCCTGTTGGTGTGTCGCAACTTAAGGAACTTGGTGCAAGACTCATAGATATTCATTCTCAGCATCAGAACCTGTTGCTTGGTGACAAGAATTATCAGCTTGGAGTACTCGATGTACTTGGTGGTGACAGCACTCTTCTTGGCGAGTATCGTGCAATGTATGAAAAATATATCTCATTGCATCGCGAGGTGTGCCGAATGAGAGAGGAACTTGAAAAGAGCCGTCACGATGAGGAATGGCTGCGTTTCCAACTTGATGAATTGGAGGCAGCTAAGCTCAAGGAGGGGGAATTTGATGAACTTGAACAGGAGATACAGGAACTCTCGCATGCCGAAGAGATAAAGTCGGCACTTTATGGAGCATATAACAATATCGACGGTTGTGAAACACAAAGCCCGTTGCAATTGTTGCGTGAGGCATCTCATGCACTTTCTCGTATAGCAAGCCATTATAGTGCGGCAGGAGAATTGTCGGAGCGTCTTGAAAGCAACTATATTGAGTTGAAGGATTGTTGCGATGAGATATTGCAACGTGCCGAGCGAATAAACTTTGCACCGGACCGTCTTGAGTTCGTTGAGAACCGCATGGCATTGCTCTGTAACTTGCAGAAGAAACATCGTGTTGCATCGGTTGATGAACTTATTGCTGTACAGAAAAGCGTGAGTGAGCGTCTTGATACAATAACATCGGGCGATGACAACATAAGGGATGCCGAAAAGAAACTTGAAGCTTTGCGTCTCTCTTTGTCGGAGTTGGCAGGCAAATTGACCGAGGTGAGAAAATGCGGTGGAAGCAAGTTGGAACGTGAGATAAAAGAAATCCTTGTGAATCTTGGTATGCCAATGATTCGTTTTGAGGTGGATTTTACTGCAACCGATGGATTTACGTCGCATGGATGTGATGTCGTTACATTCCTCTTCTCGGCCAACAGCAGCAGTGCTCCGCAACCGCTTTGTGATGTTGCATCGGGTGGCGAGATGGCACGTGTGATGCTTGCATTGAAATCGCTTGTGGCATTTGAGGTGAACCAGCCAACATTGATTTTTGACGAGGTGGATACCGGTGTTTCGGGTGTACTTGCCGAACGTATGGGACGTCTTATGGCTCAAATGGGTGGAGAAAAACGTCAGGTACTGAGCATAACCCACCTGCCACAGGTTGCAGCACTTGGCAAGCAGCATTACAAGGTATATAAGGAAGAGACCGAAAAGGGAACAATAACAAATATGGTAAAACTTGAACAGCAGGAACGTGTTCGTGAAATTGCACAGATGATGAGTGGCGAAGTACTCACTGACGCGGCAATGGACAATGCGGCACTCTTGCTTTCGCAATCATAAAAAATCATGGTAAATACAAATGAGATGATATTCGGCGTTCGTGCCGTATTGGAGGCTCTTGAAGCGGGTAAAGAGGTCGATAAGATTTTGGTTAAGCGTGATATCCAGAGCGAGTTGTCACGCGAACTTTTCGCGGCGTTGAAAGGCAGGACAATTCCTGTGCTGCGAGTTCCGGTGGAGAAACTTAACCGTATAACACGCAAGAATCACCAAGGTGTGATTGCCTATATTTCGGCGGTGGAGTATGCTCATGTTGATACAGTTGTTCCTACGCTTTACGAGGAGGGAAAGATGCCTTTCCTTGTTTTGCTCGATGGTATAACAGATGTTCGTAATTTTGGTTCTATTGCAAGAACTTGTGATTGTGCAGGTGTCGATGCTATAATTATTCCGGCACATAACAGTGTTACTGTAAATGCCGATGCTGTAAAAACTTCGGCCGGTGCTTTGCATACATTGCCTGTTTGTCGCGAGAAGAACATAACAGAAACTTTGAAATTTTTGAAAGACTCCGGTGTGAGAATCGTCTGTGCAACCGAAAAGGGCAAGATAAACTATACACAGACATGCTTTACCGAACCGGTGTGTGTTGTTATGGGTGCCGAGGATACCGGTATTCCTCATGAACATCTTGCTTTGTGCGACGAGTGGGTTTCTATTCCACAATTCGGTAACATTGAGTCATTGAATGTCTCTGTTGCGACAGGTGTTATTTTATACGAGGCTGTACGCCAACGTCATTTGCTGGAATAAGATGAGAAAGGTTCTGTTGCTTTTTCTTGTTGTGGCTTTGTCGGCACATGCTCAGATAAAGATACCCAAGGAGGTTTCAAAAGCGAAACGCTCTGTTGTAAGTGTTATAACATATAAGAACGGGCTTCTTTATGGAGACGGTTCGGCTGTTCTTGTCGGTGATGCCGGCGATATACTTGCTTCGAGTACAATATTTCAAGGTGCCGACAGTGCTGTAGTAATAGGCACTGACGGAAAAGTACATGCTGTTCAACGAATTGCCGGAGTGAACACTACACTTGACTGTCTTAAGGCACGAGTGTCGCAGAGCAAGAAACTTATTCCGTTACTTCCCTCTTCGTCACCAGTTAATGTGGGAGAAGAACTTTATTTGATGTCATACGGAATAAAGAATAGTGGTACTATTGAAGCTGTCAAAGTTACTGCAGTTGATTCTGTTTATTCGTGTGCATACTACACCATTGACAAACCAAAAATGGAACAGACTGTTGCTTTGCCGTTGGTGAATACGAATGGAGAACTTGTTGCTGTTATGCAACCTTCTTCAGCAGGCGATACCATCAGCGGTTATGCGGTAGGAGTATCTGTGCTGAACGACCTTGAGGTTACAGCCATGAATTATGGCAAAGGATTCTTTCGCGGCATGAAGATTCGTTCTGCTCTTCCTGCAACAAAGAACGAGGCTGTCTCTTCTCTCTATATGCAGGCTGTGATAGGTGATAGCTTGTCCTATATAAATGCAATAAATGATTTTATAGCAACATATCCAAAAGCGTATGAAGGTTATCTCTCTTTTGCCGAATTTGCAGCGGTTTACAACAGGGATATGGATGCAGCGAACACAGCATGGGATAAAGCCCTTACGTTAGGCGAAAAACCTGGCGAGATATTCTTTGCTAAGGGAAAAGTGTTGAATACAATTGTGCAGAGTGGTGACTCCCTGTCACATGCTATGCTCACATTTGACAACGCGTTGTGTGAAATTGATAATGCCATAAAAAGCGATAACCAACCACTATATGTAAGTTATAAGGCCGACATGCTTTACGGAAGGGGCGATTTTGCTGGAGCTTATGCTTGCTATGAACTTGTAGCCGGAAGTGATCTTGCTTCTCCCGAAATCTATACCAAGGCGGCACAATGCAAGATGGCTCTCAAAGAGTATGATGCCGCCATTGTAATGCTTGACAGTGCGGTGAATTATTACAAGGATTATAATCTGCGTAATGCCGCACCTTATATGTTGACACGTGCATTGTTGAAAGTCTCGGCAAAGAGATTCCGCGAGGCTGTCATTGACTACAACACCTATGAGGAGATTATGGGTAACGGGCAAAATGCAGAATTCTATTACATGCGTTTTCAGGCCGAACTTAATGCAAAGATGTACCAGCAGGCATTGAATGATATTGACAGGGCTATTTATGAGGATGACTCCAACGTATCGTACTATATTGAAAAAGGTATGCTGTGTTACAGAGTGAAATATACCGAGGAGGGAATACGTGCAATGCTTGAAGCGAGGGAACTCGCTCCCGATGTTGCCGATGTCTATTATCTGTTAGGTCATTTGTATCAGCAGGGCGGTCAGGGTGAGAAGGCAAAGGAGGCTTTTGAAAAAGCTCTCTCTTTAGGCCATCAGGATGCCGAAAACCAACTTAAAATAATTAAGTAAGTATAATATGCTACTCTTCAAATGCTTCATATCTATATTGTCAATGTTGTCTATGAATTTATATTCTATAGAAACGGCTGACGTTGTCGTAACATCTGCAACTGATAAAGATGAAGAGTTGTATAAGGCAGGTGTTGAAGCATTTAAGATTGCAGAATATTATAATGCTGTAAGGTTTTGGCGTGAGGCTGCCGGGAATGGTCATGCAAAGGCACAGTGTAACTTGGGCTCGTGTTATTCTAAGGGTCTTGGTGTTATAAAAGATGACAACAGGGCTTTCAAGTGGTATAAAAAGTCGGCAGAGCAGGGTGATGCCACAGCACAATGTAATCTTGCAAACTGTTTTCTAAATGGTGTTGGTGTGCGTCAGGATGTTGAAAAAGCTGTCGATTGGTATCTCTTATCGGCCGAAAATGGCAATTTACAAGCGTTGACCTCTCTTGGTATATGCTATCGTTTGGGTTGTGGAACAACGCAAGATATAGATGAGGCTGTTAAATGTTTTCAACAGGCTGCACAGGGTGGTTTTGCCGAGGCACAGAATGAACTTGCCGACTGCTATTACAACGGGAACGGTGTATTGCAGAATTATAATGAAGCGTTCAGGTGGTACAATAGTGCTGCCGCTAAAGGGCATATAATTGCCCAACGCAGTCTTGGCGTGTGCTATGAAAACGGTCATGGTGTTCCTGTAGATAAAAGTGCCGCAGTGGAGTGGTATAAGAAAGCTGCATTTCAAGGTGATGCCGAGGCACAGTTCTATTTGGGAGAGTGCTGTTATTGGGGAATAGGAATGAAAACCGATTGGGGCGAGTCTATTCTCTGGTACGAAAAAGCAGCCAAGCAGGGTTTTGCTGATGCTCAATACAGGCTTGCCGAGTGTTATTTTGCTGGCGAGGGTATCGATGCCAATTACAAAATGGCTTACTCGCTGTTTCAAAAAGCAGCTTGGCAGAAACATCCTGCTGCAATTTGTCAGCTTGCCGGGTGTTATTACACCGGTCTTGGTGTAGATATGAATCTTGAAAAAGCCTTTGAATTATATACAACGGCTGCAGAACTCGGTAATGCCGATGCCCAGTATTATCTTGGTGAGTGTTACCAGAACGGAGAAGGGGTAGAGTCCTCTATTGAAAAGGCTGTGGATTGGTATGAGAAAGCTGCAGAGCAAGGACAACCTGCCGCAATGAATAATCTCGGGGCACTCTTCTTTCATGGCATAGTCTTTAAACAGGATTATGAGATAGCGATGGAGTTTTTTACTCATGCCGCTGAAAAGGGTAATCCTGAGGCTTTTTTTAATCTTGGTAATTGCTACTATTGGGGCTATGGTGCCGAACAGAACTATCTTACTGCAGCAAGATATTTTATAAGGGCTGCAGAACGCGGTAATGTCGGTGCCCAATATAATCTTGGAATATTATATTATCGAGGAATGGGTGTGACACAGAGTTATAGCGAGGCTGTTATGTGGTTGACAAAGGCCGCTGATAATGGATATCATCAGGCACAATATGATTTGGGAGTTTGTTATTATAATGGTCAGGGTGTTGCAAAAAACTTTAATAAAGCAGCCGAATTATGGAAACAGTCGGCAAGGCAGGGTAATGAGGATGCTATAAAAGCTCTGCGAAGTATTAAATAATTATTGATAACAAAAAAAAGTTTGGTAAAATTACCAAACTTTTTTTTGAGGTACCTGGCGGATTCGAACCGCCGTACATGGTTTTGCAGACCACTGACTAAGCCACTCATCCAAGGTACCGGCTTATTTGCGATGACAAAGGTAAGACTTTTTTTGTGAAGAACAAATAAAGATGTGCATTTTTTGCATTTTCTACCTTATTTTAAGTATTTATTTACCTATTTAACCGTTTATACGACATTATTATCCTATCTTCGCAGGTACAAATTATGATATACAAGGTAGAGACATTCATTGCAAGACATCATTTGCTTGAGGCAGGCGATAAGGTTCTTGTGGCATTGAGCGGTGGAGCCGACTCGGTGGCACTGCTTGTTGCGTTGTTGAAATTGAACTACCGTTGCGAGGCTATACATTGTAACTTTCATTTACGTGGCGATGAGAGCAATCGCGATGAACTCTTTGTAAAGGAACTATGTTCAAGGAGAGATGTTCAACTGCATACAGTTCATTTCAATACCACTGAATATGCCGCAGAGAGAAAAATCTCTATTGAGATGGCGGCACGTGAGTTGCGTTATGCTGTTTTTGAGGAGTATAGATGTAAAATAGGTGCAAAGGCCGTTGCAGTGGCACACCATAGCGATGATAATGCCGAGACGCTTTTGCTGAATCTTATTCGTGGGACAGGTATAAAGGGTTTACGCGGAATACAGCCCCGAAACGGGAATATTATTCGTCCTTTGCTCAGTGTTTGTCGTAATGATATTATTGAATACCTAAAGTGGCGTGGTGAGAGCTATGTGACCGACAGTACCAATCTGACCATAGATTATACTCGTAACAAGATACGTCTTGAACTAATTCCCAAGATGTCCGAAATAAACCCCTCGATTGGCGAGACGCTTGCTGCAACAGCACAACGTATGAGCGAGGCCGAGAGAGTCTATCGTCATGCGATAGAGGAGAGTATTTCCAGAGTCAAGAAAGGTAATTTAATAAACATAGAGGAACTGCAGAAAGAGGTAGCACCGGCAGTTGTGTTGCATGAGATATTGTCACCACTCGGTTTTAACGCCACGCAGATAGAGAATATTGTATGTTCGCTCAATGGTGATAGTGGTAAATGTTTCTATGCCGGAAACAATCTTCTTGTCAAGGATCGTGAAACACTTGTAATAACCACTGATGTTACTGACAAAAACGAATCTTTCGTTCTTCCGGCTGAAGGTGTTGCAGAAACGACGTCGGGTGTATTCAATGTCTCTCTGTTAGAATTTGACGGCGTAATATCAAAACAGAGTAATATTGTCTATCTTGATGCCGACAAATTAGAATTGCCATTGACAGTACGTCATCCAAGAAACGGAGAACGCTTTCAACCTTTTGGAATGAGAGGAACAAAACTTGTCAGTGACTATCTTACCGACAAAAAGAGAAGTGTACTTGAAAAGCGTGAACAACTTGTTGTGGTTGACGCTATGGATAAAATGGTATGGCTTGTGAATGAGCGTCCTGCTGCACCGTTTTGTGTCAATAAGGCGACAAAGAGAGTTCTTGCCATAGAATACATTGCATCTTTAAAATAGTTGAACAATGGTACTGAATTATATCTGGATAGCATTTTTTCTTCTTGCCTTTGTCATAGCATTGTGCAAACTTGTCTTTTTGGGAGATACTACAGTCTTTCCCGAAATCATGAATTCTACATTTGTACAGGCCAAGACAGCCTTTGAAATTTCTTTGGGTTTGACAGGTGTCCTTTCGTTGTGGATGGGAGTGATGAAGATTGGCGAGAAGGGAGGTCTTGTAGCTGCTCTTGCTAAAATACTCAGTCCGGTACTGTGCAGAATTTTCCCCGATATACCAAAAGGGCATCCCGTTATGGGAACTATGTTCATGAATTTCTCAGCAAATATGCTCGGGCTTGACAATGCCGCCACCCCTATGGGATTGAAAGCGATGCAGGAACTGCAAGAGATAAACGATAAGAAGGATACCGCAAGTAACCCCATGATAATGTTTCTTGTGCTTAACACTTCGGGGTTGACGCTTATTCCTATAACAGTCCTTTTGTATCGTGCCGAGCTTGGAGCGGCAAACCCAACCGATGTCTTTATACCAATTCTTTTGGCTACAACAGTCTCAACTATTGTGGGGCTTTTGATAACAAGTATATATCAGCGTATAAACTTATTCAATCGCACATTGTTGCTTTTTCTGCTCTCGATATCTCTGTTGCTTGCAGGTGGAACATGGGGAATGATGCAACTCTCGCAGGTGCAGATAGAGATGTTCTCGACATCGCTTGCAAATATCATACTCTTCTCGGTAATAATACTCTTTATCGTTGCCGGTATCAAGTCAAAGATAAATGTCTATGAAGCATTTATCGAAGGTGCAAAGGATGGTTTTACCACAGCTGTGAGAATAATCCCATACCTTATAGCCATTCTTGTTGCAATAGGCGTGTTCAGAGCATCGGGTGGCATGGATATTATAATGGATGGCATGGCGTGGTGTGCTAATGCTGTTGGTGTAAGTGATGATTTTGTGGGTGCTCTGCCCACAGCCATTATGAAACCTCTAAGTGGTAGCGGAGCAAGAGGCATGATGATTGATGCCATGAAAACATACGGTGCCGACTCCTTTGCCGGCCGTCTTGCCTGTCTGTTTCAGGGTGCAACAGATACAACATTTTATATTCTTGCAGTCTATTTCGGCAGTGTGGGAATACGCAAGACACGCCATGCTGTTACATGTGGCCTGCTTGCCGATTTTGCGGGAATCCTTGCCGCAATATTTATTGCATATATGTTTTTTGGATAATACTTATTGCTTATGATTACATACCAGACCGATGGCGTTAAGATGCCAACTATCAAGCGACGTGAAATTACTGCGTGGATAAAAGCCGTTGCGGCAAGTTATGACAAGAAAGTAGGAGATATCGCATACATCTTTTGTGATGATGAGAAAATCCTTGAGGTGAACCGCGAGTATCTTCAACACGACTATTATACAGATATCATAACCTTTGATTATTGTGAGGATAATATCATCAGTGGCGACCTTTTCATCTCGCTCGACACTGTACGTACCAATAGCGAAATGGTAGGAGCTACATACGAGCAGGAACTACATCGCGTGATAATTCATGGCATACTTCATCTTTGCGGTATCAACGATAAAGGAGAAGGAGAGCGTGAAATCATGGAAGCTTGTGAGAATAAAGCACTTGCAATGATTACAAGAGTGTAAATAAAAAGTGTTTTGTTCAACTTCTTACAAACGAGGATGACTCAAAAGTTTTTTTACAAAGAAAGCAATCCCTGTTAGAATACTCTACCGGGATTGCTCATTCAAAAAGTGGCTTTTGTGTCAGCCTCTTATAAATTATATTTAAATTTTACCGATTTTGCCAGCGAACAGAATTGTGCCGGTACTCTGTTCTTGTACAAAGAATATGAATGGACGGTCAACAACAAGTTTTATCTTTTCATGATAATTCGCAGTTATCTCTCCTTCGACCGATGTCACAGCCGATGCTTCAGCACCCAATTCGTCAACCTTGAATGTTGTTGCTTGAAGTACTTGAGAGATAGCAACGTTACCTTCGTTGAAGATTCGGGGAAATTCTGCCGCTTCTGAGAAGGCCTTATTTATACCCATATATTTTAGAGCTTCAACAAGGTCGGCTTTAAAGTTTGTCTCATACATTGGCATTGTGAGGTTGAGGTCTACAAATCCTTTGAACATTGCATTTTCTATTGTGGTTGCATCGTCCCATGAACCAGTTGCAAGTTCTGCAGTACACTCGTTCATGCTTACACCTTCATTGGGCATTGCTATATAGTATGTAAATGCCTCATTACCGTATGGTATGCCGTAAATATTGAATTTCCCACACTCATAATATTTAGCATAGTGTTTGCCATTCATGAATGGCACTATCTGTTTTTCTCCGTTCTCTGTTATAAACGTTGCATCTTCTATACTTGTGAACGGTGTTGCCCATGAAGCCTTGAAATATATTGCGTTGAGAAGTAGGAATCTTAGATCTTCGGCAAGTTTAGAATACATACTTCCAATTTTCCCATTTGTTGCCTTTGAACACCATCCGTTGATTGCATCAAGCGTAAAGTCTTGGGTGAATATTTCGGCATCATACATTTCTGTTATAGTTTGCTTGTAGGTATCCAGAGCTGTTATATTGTTAAGCCATAAAGAATTTGCAATATTTATTTTTGCTGTATTGTCAAGTTGTACAAGCCCTTTCATGAGCTTATTGTTGAATGTATTTACTTCGTTGATTGTTGTGCCATTAAAGCCTAATATATCCATCATTTCATTGAGTGTTTCACCATTGGCTCCGTTCATGGCCATTGAAAGAGCCATGGATGCACTAAGTGGTGATACAACAACTTGTGAGTTATTGGCAAGGGTAGTGTTTGTCGCGTCAAGCAGCCCGAAAGCAAAGTTATTGCTCTGCTTTGAAATTACTTTCTCTGTTGGTGACAGGTTTATAATGCCACGTTCATTTTTACCACCATCAGGTGTACAAGCCAAAAGTGTCAGGCCAAGAATAAAAAGAAATGACTTTTTCATAATTGTATTTATTAAAGATTAGTTTATATATTCCACTTTTGTTGTCATGAGTTTATACAAAAATAGCATCCATAAAATAGATTGCGAAATATTTCTTGTCCGACCAAGTCCAAGTTCTGCTTTTAAAGATAATCAATATTCAAAAGTTTCTATCTAAAGGGAAGATTGCTATTAGACATTTGCAAAGTAAATAAAAAGTTAGATTTTACCCCCCCATTAGTTAATTTATATTAAATTTTCAAATACCATTCGGTAGGTGAATTCTTGTTAGGAATTCATTATCTTTTCAATACGTTTTATTCTATCCCACACAGTTTGTCTTGGATAGTCGGTCAGGTTGACAATTTCCGGTCCCGAGAGTCCTATTTTTAGCAAGTAGCATACGCGAAGCATGGGTTCGCTTATCTTCTTGAACTTGAGTTGTACTTCGTATGTAAACTCCGGATACAGTTTGTCAACAGCACCAAGCAACTCTTTCCACTCTTCGTCATTGAGATGATATTTTCCTTGTGACGTTTTTTTTATCTTGTCAACAATGTCCTTTGCATTTTCCGAAATGTTGTTCATAAGCGTGAGCTTTGTCAGTTCTCGGTTTTGTGCAACAAGCATTTTAAAATCCTTCTCGGCACAATGTAACTGTCCAGCGAGACGTGAATTGCTTGTTGTGAGTAGTCCAAGTTTATTTTCCATCTGTTCTAATTCTTTCTTTCCACAAGCAAGTTCTTTTTCCTTTTCCTCAATAATACTCCTCACTTTCTTTATACTCTGTTCCTTGCTTATTATAATATCGAGCAACCTCTTCTTGCGGTAGAAATAGAATATCACACCACTAAGCAATATAATTACCGAAACAGCAATGGTTATTGTAAGGTTTTGCCTGTCCTGAGCGGCTTTTTGCATTATAGACAGTTCTTCTTCCTTGTCTCGTTGATACTGAAAGAAATTCTTGGCGTTGGTAGTATGTTCAAATTGTCTTTTTTCAATCAACTCATTGTTGGCATTCATAAAGTTAATTGCCCACATGGTTGCCTCTTTATACTCTTTTTTATGTGCATAATAATGTGTAAGCCAACGGGTTGCATCATACTTTGATTCAACCATATCTGTTGTATTATAAAGTTCCAATCTTGCCAATGCTGCACTATCTATAGATACAAAATTGGTAAGATAGTATGTGAGATTTGTGAGATAGTTGAACGGCATTGATGTTTCCGGAAGTTGTTTAAGCATTTTGTAGCAAATATCTGCATTGTTCTTATAGCCATAAGCTGAGAATATCCCCATGGCAGATGATAAAATATCTGCATTGTTTTTGCTAACACCTCGCTTTTCAATCATTTGCAAAACAATATTTGCATACTTTATTGACAGTAATGTGTCATTTAAATCTGAATAACGGTGACAAACACTCATATACAACCTTTCGTCTTCTAGTCCGTTTTTTTCAGCAACAGCAACTCCATCAAGAATGATGTTTAGGGCTTCTTGATAGTTTAATTGTTGCTTGTAAATGAATGATAGTTGTGAATAAGCACAATTTAATATGGCTACGTCAAAATTTTCGTTTTTTTTAGAGATTGATATCGATTTTAAAAAACTAGTAACGGCATTAGGATAATCATTGATATCTCTGTAAACACTTCCCATGTAGTAATATGCCTCTTGCCTCTCTATTGCTGTTCCATGCTTATCAAAAAACGAACAAATAGCTTTAATTGAATCATCTTTGGTATGCATTATATAAGCTTTGTCTCTTAATCTTGTATCAAGCAATGCAAGTTTATTTTTCATATAACTACTTTCTTTATCGAAACATGATTTTATAGAATCAAGTTTCTTTATTGCTTGTCGTGGATATTCCTCGCCTAAATCTTGAATTTGACTTAGAGACAAAAGAAGAGCTTCATTCTGTTGAGAACATGAAGTGAAAAATAGAATTACAATAAATAGCAAATGGACTAAATATTTCATTTTTTGTTTGATGAAGTTTATTACAAAAATAGTATAAAAAGAATTAAAGAATAATCTCTTTTTTGTCCGATTGTGTCTAACATTTGTTTTCTTGCATCATACATATAGCGCTTTGTCGATTTGTAACACATTGTGTATAAATGGTTTAAACAGGGGGGTAAAATATTTTTTTAAATCGGACATGCTCGGGCATTGAAAACTTTATGAAAAATTTTACTGATTTTAACTTTGCTGGCAGCAAGTTTGCTTAGTTGCAATTTAATATTAACTGTAAAATTACATCAAAATGAGAATCTGTTTTTAAGCAATAATTATGATATAAAAAATAGCGACCGAAGTCGCTATTTTTTTACAATCTTAATCCGTCAAGCAGTTGTGCATAAAGCTTTATTCCTTCTCTTATCTCACTTATTCTAATATACTCGTTTGCTGTGTGTGAGCGTGAAGAGTCGCCGGGGCCCAACTTTAGTGTGGGTATGTCAAGGAGTGCCTGGTTTGAGAGGGTTGGTGAGCCGTAAGGCTTTAGTCCCATCTCTACTGCCCGTTTTACAAGTGGGTGGTCTAGTGGAATTGATGATGAGTTAAGCCTTGTTGAACGTGCCTCTACATCGCTTTTTATATTCTCTTTGATAATTTCCAACAGTTCTTTGTTGCTGTAATATTCATTGCTGCGTACATCGACAACGAATTTGCATTTGTCGGGGATGACATTGTGCTGCTGTCCGGCTTCAATTTGTGTCACGGTCATCTTTACATTGCCCAGCAAATCAGAACTCTTGGTCTCTTTGTAATTGCGGAACCAATAGATGTCATCTATAGCATTGTATAAGGCATTCACACCTTCGTTACGTGCTGCATGCCCCGCTGTACCATGGGCTGTACAGTCAAGTACCATCAGTCCTTTCTCGGCAACAGCCGGTTGCATGCCGGTAGGTTCTCCTACAATGGCACATGATATTGGTGGCAGGTGAGGAATGACGGCTTCAATGCCGTTCTTGCCCGAAACCTCTTCTTCGGCCGAAGCCAAGAAAATGGTATTGTATTTTTGTGGTTTTAGACATATTGCATAAAAAACTTGTAGCATTGACACAAGCGATGCTCCATCGTCATTTGTTCCAAGACCGTAAATGATATCTCCATCTATTGTTGGTATAAAAGGTGGATTGCTCCAGCCTGAAACTGGTTTTACTGTGTCTATGTGAGCGTCGAGCAATAGGGTTGGGCGTGACGCATCAAATCCCGGTGCTATGCACCACAAGTTGTTCATGTGGCGATGTATCTCGAACTGTATTGGTGCACTGCGTTCGATGAACATTTGTAGTTTGTCGGTGGCATCACCTTCCTCGCAACTAATAGAAGGGGTGTTGATGAGTACTTTCAACAACTCTACAGCCTGATTGATATTTGCTTCAGTTATATTCATCTTATTGAATCTTTGTGTGCAAAGGTAATGCTTTATAGGTAATAAGAGTAATGTTTTATGCAATATAATGTTATTTAATAGATTTAACACTAATACTTATTTGCTTATTTTTGAATATCGTTGTATCTTCGCAGAGAATTTCAGAAGAACACAAAAAGATGATAACAGCCGATCAACTAAAAGACATTAAGGAGCGTACAGCTGCTCTTAAACAGTATCTCTCTATCGATGAGAAAATCATTCAGGTCGAGGAAGAACAACTACGTACTCAAGCCCCCGGTTTTTGGGATAATGCAAAACTGGCCGAAGCTCAGATGAAAAAGGTTAAGGCTCTTCAGGCTTGGATAGATGGTTACAAGGAGGTTAATAACCGTACCGAGGAGACCGAAATGGCGATGGAACTGTTCCGCGAGGAGATGGTTGAGGAGAAAGAGGTTGACGATGCGTATGCTCGTGCTTTGGCTGCCATAGAAGAACTTGAGCTCAAGAATATGCTTCGTGGCGAGGCTGATGAGATGGACTGTGTGCTCAAGATTAACTCGGGTGCTGGTGGTACTGAGGCTCAGGACTGGGCAAGTATGCTCATGCGTATGTACATGCGTTGGGCCGAGGCTAACGGCTATAAGGTGGCTGTTGCCAACTTGCAAGAGGCCGAGGATGCCGGAATTAAGACTGTTACCCTTGAACTTCAGGGCCCTTATGCCTATGGTTATCTAAAGGGCGAGAATGGTGTACACCGTTTGGTGCGTGTGAGTCCTTATAATGCACAAGGTAAACGTATGACATCGTTCAGTTCTGTGTTCGTGACTCCTCTTGTAGATGATAGTATCGAAGTTGTTATTGAACCGGCACGTATTTCATGGGATACATTCCGAAGCGGTGGTGCCGGTGGTCAGAACGTGAACAAGGTTGAGTCGGGTGTTCGTTTGCGATATCAATATAAAGACCCTTATACCGGTGCCGAGGAGGAGATTCTCATTGAAAATACTGAGACACGTGACCAACCAAAGAACAAGGAGAATGCTATGCGTCAGTTGCGTTCAATCCTTTATAACAAGGAGATGCAGCATCGTATGGAAGAGCAGGCAAAGGTTGAGGCCGGAAAGAAAAAGATTGAGTGGGGCTCGCAGATACGTAGTTACGTCTTTGACGACCGTCGTGTGAAGGATCACCGTACAAATTTCCAGACATCAGATGTGAACGGTGTTATGGATGGTAAGATAGATGGCTTTATAAAAGCCTACCTCATGGAGTTTGCCGAAAAGGGCGAGTAATAATGGCGGTTGAGATAGAGAGAAAATTCCTGGTCACAGATGACTGTTATAAGGCTATGGCGTTTCATTGCGACCGGATAGCCCAAGGTTATATATGCCGACAGGGTGGTAACTCTACACGTGTGCGTGTACGTGGCGATAAGGGGTTCCTCACTATCAAAGGTGCTTCTAATGATGGTGGTGTAAGCCGCTTTGAGTGGGAAAAAGAGATTCCTGTTTCCGAGGCTTGGGAGCTTATGAAGCTCTGTCCAACACCTATAATTGACAAAACTCGTTATTTGGTTGATTTTAAAGGCCATGTTTTTGAAGTCGATGAATTTTATGGCGATAATGAGGGCCTTGTTGTTGCCGAAGTGGAACTGAATAGCGTTGATGAGGCTTTTGAAAAGCCGTTGTTCTTGGGCAAAGAGGTGACCGGTGAGGGAAAGTATTATAATTCAAGTCTCTCACGCTTCCCTTATAAATGTTGGTAAAGAATCTATTTCCCGGAGGGATAAACAATAACAATATGAGACGCCTTTTTTTGTTGTTACTTATGATTGTTGTGTTGACGAATGTAACGTTGGCTCAAGAAAATAAAATACAACATGTGCGAAATGAAAAGTTTGCTGTTAAGGCACAAGCTTTTATGGGTTTTTATATTGGTAAGGGGGCTAATCTGGAAAATATAAACCCTTCAGCACCTGCCGGTTTTAATTTAGGTGTTGAAATTCCATCATCACAACAACGTCCTTGGCAACAATATCTCAATAATCCAACTGTTGGTTTTGGATTGTCTTATATCAATTTTGGTGCCGATGTTATGGGACATGCTGTTGCTGCTTATCTATATATAATGTTTAATGCTGTGCGTACAAGACATTTCGAGATGAAGGTAAAACTTGCATCGGGTTTGGGCGTTGTGAGCCGACATTATTATTCGCACGAAATAGATGAGGATTATTATGATTCTCCTGTTAATAACACAATTTTCAGTACTTATCTCAATGTCTATCTCGCTACGGGCTTGAATATGGATTTTCTCATTACTCCTAATTTTAAGGTGAACAGCGAACTGGGATTTTTCCACATGAGCAATGGCCGAACAAGAGTGCCAAATCGTGGATTAAACACGTTATATGGCAGTCTAGGTTTTATTGCAGCTGTAAATTCGGAGAAAGAGTTGCAGCCTGTTAATTTCCCCGATTTACCATATAAATGGAGCTTGAATATTACCGGCTCTGTGGGAAAGATGCACCTGAATCGTGCCGATAAACATAAGTTTTTCATGGCATCGTTTCATACCGGTGCAACTTATAGCGTGAACAACTGGTATGCTGTGGGTCCGGGTGTTGATATATTTTACAGTGGTGGTGTCAGTGTCAATACTCACAGTGGCTTTTATCGCAAAGATCTTGAATATACTACCATTGACAAGATGCGTGTAGGCGTAGCGGTAAATAATGAATTTAAGTTCGGGGTTCTTACTGCAATTCTTGATTGGGGTATATATGTCTTTAACCCGTCACGCAACTATTTCTATGAGCCGCATCCTGTGTATGGCTATAATCGTCCTATGTTTTACAAGTATAAACCCGGCGGTGATGATGATGGGTGGAACTATTTCCGTTTTGGTCTTAGATGTCTTGTCTGGGACAATATATATTTGCAGGCAACAGCCAAGACGCATCTTCAGGTCTGCGAGTATATCGAATTTGGCATAGGTTATCAGATACCTTTTCTTGGAAGAAACAATCGTACTGCCGGAAGAAGCATAGTTTTCCACCATCGTAAAAATTGGTGGAGAAATTATTGAAAATCTTTATTTTCTTATTATTGGTTTGATGATAAAAACACCCACAAAGGCTGCCGATACAACACCCAAAATGTTGAATATAAAATCAAAAATGTCTCCGCTGCGGTAAGTGGTCATTATCGCTTGTGCCATTTCCATTGCTCCGCTGAAAAGTATAGGTCCTATTATTGCTCCCCAAAAGAGTTTGCTACGCACAATGTCGGGGTGGCTACGGTAGTATTCAAACCATAGAACTACACAAAATCCAAAATACATCATAAAGTGTGCAAACTTGTCGAAATGTGGAAACATTTTTGGCAACTCTTCACCGTCGGTATTGTAAAAAGTCAGAAACAATATGGCACAGATGACAGCTAATGACAAGGGATATCGACAGAATATGTTTCTAACTCTTTCCAATAAAATATTTATTATCATAATGTGTACTTCTATTCGTTTGTTTCGTTATATTTGCATTGATGCAAATATACTGTAATAATTGTTAAACATTTTATATAAAGTAATTAAATGCCAAATAATTATTTTAATTTCA
>JAGCJL010000036.1 GCA_017647975.1 Bacteroidaceae bacterium
AGAGGCTGTAGTAGCAACAGAAGAGGCTACACCTGCAGAATAATAAGTACGTACTTAAGAGATGTGAGAGGATATCGTGAGATATCCTCTCATTTTTTTATTTTTTCTTTAAATTTTTGTAATCATAAAATATTAGCCTATTTTTGTCTTTGTTGATAAGTGCAAACAATTCAAATATACATCAATAAAATTTTCAAAGTATCTTTTAACGGCATTCCTGTTGCTTTTTGTCGTAAATGTCTCGGCGGTGGAGCGTACCACGCTCGTTGAGAAGTGATTACGGCAACGACGCTTGCTACTTGATCTTCAGCGGTAGTAGTTCCGACTTGAACTTCAACTTCCGTTGCAGCGGTCAATCCGTTCGTCCTGTTTCAGAATAATTTATAATAGCATGCCCTTACACTCAAGTTACAGCGGATGATTCATCCGCTGTAACTTGAGTGTAAGGGTCTTTGACCCGAAGAACTCACAGGGTTAATAACCCCCAACCTCCGCATCATCGGATTGCAAATCCGATGATGCAGAGGGGACAAAAAGACAACAAAAAACAACTTTTTAAAATGTATTAAAATATCGTACCACAGAAGTTGAAAATAAAGCCTGCTTTAATATTTATCAACGAGTACTCAATATATTCGCAAGGCTGTGAACATAAATTAAAACATCTACTAAAATATTTTAAAATTTCTTGTTCAAAATACGGAATTTTTTCTATAAATTTGTGTCGGATAATGTATTAACGTAACTCAATTTATATGCACAGAGTCGTAAAAATTTCTAAGGGGTTGAATATCAGCCTTAAAGGTGCTCCGGTTGCTGAGATGACTTCAGTTGAGACAGCGAAGCTTTATGCTTTGATGCCTGCTGATTTCACACGCGTTACTCCAAAGGTTGTTGTTAAACCTGAGGATGTCGTTAAGGCCGGTGATCCTTTGTTTTTTGATAAGGAAAATCCCCAATTGCAATTTGTTTCGCCAGTAAGCGGAAAAGTTGTAGCGGTTAACCGCGGTGAGAGAAGACGCGTTCTAAGCGTAGTAGTAGAGTCAGACGGAAAGTTTGAGTCGGTAGAGTATAAAGCAAAAGATGTCTTTTCGCTTTCTGCCGAAGAAATCAAAGCCGATTTGTTGAAGGCAGGTCTGTTTGCATTTATGCGTCAGAGACCTTACGATGTTATTGCCATGCCTGGTGATACACCTCGTTCTATCTATGTGTCGGCATTTGACTCAAAGCCTTTGGCTGTTAACTTTGAGATTGCTTTGAAAGGCAACGAAGAGGATTTCCAGACAGGTCTTGATGCCTTGTCACGCATAGCACCCGTTCATTTGGGTATTTGTGCTTGCCAAAAGTCTCCTGCTCTTCAGGTTGCAAAGAATGTGGCAATTACAGCATTCAAGGGACCTCATCCCGCAGGTAACGTTGGTGTTCAGATAAACAAGACTGCTCCAATCAACAAGGGAGAGATTGTTTGGACAATCGGTGCAGAAGAGGTAATCTTTATTGGTCGTCTTTTCAATAAGGGTAAAGTTGATTTCACACGTACAGTTGCATTGGCAGGTAGTGAGGTTAAGAATCCTTCTTATAGCAAAGTGGTTCTTGGAGCTCAGATTACAAACCTTTTGGCAGGTCGTCTTGAGGAAGCTAATGAACTTCGTATCATCGATGGTAATGTCCTTACAGGTAAGAAAACAACTGCAGATGGTTTCCTCGGTGCATTCTCTACAGAGATTACTGTAATTCCAGAGAATTTGAACGATGCAGAAATACTCGGTTGGGTAGCTCCACGTTTCGGAATGTACAGTACAAGCCGTAGCTATTTCAGTTGGCTTATGCCAAAGCGTAAGTACACAATTGATGCACGCATCAAGGGTGGTGAGCGTCATATGATCATGTCTAATGAATATGATAAAGTATTCCCAATGGATATTTATCCAGAGTATTTGATCAAGGCAATCATTACAGGTAATATCGACAAAATGGAACAACTCGGTATATACGAGGTCGCTCCAGAGGATTTCGCACTTTGCGAGTTCGTTGATTCTTCTAAACTTGAGTTGCAGCGTATTGTACGTGAAGGTTTGGATAAATTACGTGCAGAGATGTGCTAATTATACGAGTTTAATTTCAATGCAAAATAAAATATAGTCGTATGAAATTTTTGAGAAATTATATAGATAAAATCAAACCCAATTTCGAAGAGGGTGGTAAGCTACACGCTTTCCGTTCTTTGTTCGATGGCTTTGAAACATTCTTGTTCGTGCCAAACGAAACTTCGAAGAGTGGTGTGAATATTCACGATGCTATTGACAGCAAACGTATCATGTCACTTGTTGTTATAGCTCTTGTACCTGCGATGTTGCTCGGTATGTACAACATTGGTTTGCAGAACGCAATTGCTGCGGGTACTGTTGAGACTACAACATGGTTCAGCATGTTCCTCTACGGTCTCATTGTGATGTTGCCTAAGATTGCGGTATCTTATATCGTGGGTCTTGGTATAGAGTTTACAGTAGCACAGTGGAAAAACGAAGAGATACACGAGGGCTTCCTTGTTTCGGGTATTCTAATTCCTATGATTGTTCCTGTAGGTTGTCCACTTTGGATTCTTGCTCTTGCTACAGCATTTGCAGTAATCTTTGCTAAGGAGGTATTCGGTGGTACCGGTATGAACATCGTAAACGTGGCACTTGTTGCTCGTGCATTCATCTTCTTTGCTTATCCTTCTGTAATCTCAGGTGACTCAGTTTGGGTTGCTACAGAATCAATTTTTGGAATCGGTTCAGACGTTACAATAGATGGTTATACATGTGCGACAGCATTACAGCATGCAGTGAACGGCTTGGCTCCTATGGGTGCCGATAACGCGGCTCTTACAGTGAGCGATATGCTGTTCGGTTTCATGCCAGGTTCTATTGGTGAGACAAGCGTCATTGCTATTGCAATCGGTGCTGTGATTCTCCTTTGGACAGGTGTCGCAAGTTGGAAGACCATGCTCAGTGTATTCGTAGGTGGTATTGCAATGTCTTTGCTTTTCCAACACACATTGCCCGAAAATCCTGTTGCACAGGTTCCTTTCTGGCAGCACATTATCCTCGGTGGTTTCTGCTTTGGTGCAGTGTTCATGGCTACCGATCCTGTTACATCGGCTCGTACTGAAGTAGGTAAGTATATCTATGGTTTCGGTATTGGTGCAATGGCAATCCTTATCCGCGTTCTTAACCCCGGTTATCCCGAAGGTATGATGCTCGCGATATTGCTCATGAACGTAACAGCTCCGTTTATTGATTATTGTGTGGTGCAGTCAAACGTGAATGCACGTGCAAAACGTCTAACAAAAAAGAACTAAAAGGATATGGCAGCAAATAAATATGTTTGTAAAGTGTGCGGTTACGTACACGAAGGCAACGAGGCACCAAGTGTGTGTCCGTTGTGTAAAGCCGGTGCTTCGGAGTTCGATGCTGTCAAAGCACCAAAGAAAGGACTTGACACCAATAGCGATGTTTATGCTATCATCTATTCGGCAGTAGTAGTTGTTATCGTTGCGTTCTTGTTGGCAGGTGTGTCATCACTCCTTTCTCCAAAGCAGATTGATAATATCCGTCTTGATAAGAAAAAGCAGATTCTTGCATCACTCAATATCAAGAATCAGGCTGATGCCGCTAAAGTATATGATGAGGTAATTAAGGCCGATCCTGTTGTAAATGCACAGGGTGCAGTTGTTACAGAAAACGGTGGTTTTGAAGTTGCCAACGATGCTGTAAACGATGACAATCTTCCTCTTTATATAGCAGAGGTTGACGGTGCAAAAAAATATATTATTCCTATGACCGGTAATGGTCTTTGGGGTGGTATCTGGGGCTATCTTGCTCTAAACGATGATTGTAATACAATCTATGGTGTGTATTTCTCACATGCAGGTGAAACTCCGGGTCTTGGTGCCGAAATTGCAAGTGACAAATTCCAGTCACGTTTCCCCGGCCGTGTAGTTTATCGTGACGGTCAGGTTGTTCTTTCTGTTGTGAAGAAAGTTGCAGACGAGTCAGTTGAAGTAAATGCTGTTTCTGGTGCTACAATCACTTGTAACGGTGTTGACGACATGTTGAAACGCAAGTTGGCTCCTTACAACACATATCTTGAGAATTGTGTGAAAACAAATGTTGAACCAGCAACTGCCGAGGCAGAAGCACAAGTTGTGGAGGAATAATTATGGGACTACTTTCTAAGAAAAATAAAGAGGCTTTGAATACTCCTCTTTTTAAAGAGAATCCTGTAACAGTGCAGGTACTCGGTATTTGTTCAGCTCTTGCTGTAACAAGTAAATTGGAACCGGCTATTGTAATGGGACTTTCAGTGACAATCATTGTTGCTATGGCCAATGTGATTATTTCACTAATTCGTAACACAATTCCTAATCGTATCCGTATCATCGTTCAGTTGGTAGTTGTTGCTACACTTGTAACTTTGGTAAGTGAGGTTTTGAAAGCTTTTGCTTACGATGTCAGCGTTCAGTTGTCGGTATATATCGGTCTTATCATTACCAACTGTATCCTTATGGGACGTCTTGAGGCGTTTGCTATGCAGAACAAGCCTTGGCCTTCGTTCCTTGATGGTATTGGTAACGGTGTTGGTTACGCTATGATTCTTGTAATTGTTGCATTCTTCCGCGAGTTCTTCGGCTCAGGTGCTCTTCTTGGTATTCAAATTATACCTCAGAGCCTTTATGATGCCGGTTATTTGAATAACGGTCTTATGCTTATGACACCAGCTGCGTTTATCCTTATCGCATGTATCGTATGGTATCAGAGAGCTAAGGACAAGAGCTTGCAGGAAAATTAATTTTAGATACGGTAAAGAATAGAAATTATGGAACATTTCATTAGTTTACTTGTCCGTTCAGTTTTCGTGGACAATATGGTTTTTGCCTTCTTCCTTGGTATGTGTTCGTTCTTGGCTGTATCTAAGAGCGTAAAGACTGCCATGGGACTTGGTGTGGCTGTAATATTCGTTCAGGTTATCACATTGCCTGTAAACTATCTTTTGCAGACAAAGGTGCTTGCTCCTAATGCATTGGTAGAGGGAGTTGACTTGACATTCCTTGCATTTATCCTCTTTATTGCGGTTATTGCAGGTATCGTACAGCTTGTAGAGATGATTGTAGAGCGTTTTGCTCCAGCATTGTATAATCAGTTGGGTATTTTCCTTCCACTTATTGCCGTAAACTGTGCAATCATGGGAGGTTCACTCTTCATGCAGCAGAGAATTGGTCTTGAAGCAAGCAATTCACAGGCTATTACCTGTTTTGCCGACTCTGTGGCTTTTGCAATCGGTTCAGGTCTTGGTTGGATGATTGCCATTGTACTATTTGCTGCTATACGTGAGAAAATGGAGTACTGCAACATTCCAAAGCCTCTTCGTGGTTTGGGTATCGCCTTTATCACTGTGGGCCTTATGGCAATGGCGTTCATGTGCTTCTCAGGTATTAAAATGTAATAATAGTTAAGGATATGAATACACAGTTGATTTTATCAAGTATAGCAGTCTTCCTTGTAATCATTCTTGCTTTGGTTGTGATTCTGCTTGTTGCAAAGCGTTTCCTTCTTCCTGGCGGAAATATCAAGGTTAAGATAAATGGAGAGAATGAAGTAGAGGTTGCTGCAGGTGGAGCATTGCTTGGTACACTTGCCGAGAACGGTATTTTCTTGCCTTCAGCTTGTGGTGGTAAGGGCTCTTGCGGTCAGTGTAAGTTGCAGGTAGTAGAGGGTGGTGGCGAAATCCTTCCTTCTGAGACAAGTCACTTCACTCGTAAGGAGCAGCAGGCTCATTGGCGTTTGGGTTGTCAGGTTAAGTGTAAGAATGACATGGAAATCAAGGTGCCAGAGTCTGTTATGGGTGTTAAAGAGTGGGAGTGCGAGGTTATCTCAAATAAGAACGTTGCAACCTTCATCAAGGAGTTTATCGTTGCGTTGCCTCCCGGTGAGCACATGGACTTCGTGCCAGGTTCTTACGCTCAGATTAAGATCCCTGCATATGATATGACTTATGACAAGGATATCGACAAGGCACTTATCGGTGATGAGTATCTTCCAGCATGGGAGAAGTTCGGTCTTTTAGGTCTCAAGTGCAAGAATACTGAAGAGACTATACGTGCTTACTCAATGGCTAACTATCCGGCCGAGGGTGACCGTATTATGTTGACAGTGCGTATTGCAACACCTCCGTTCAAGGCTGACCGTTCAGGATTTATGGATGTACCTTGTGGTATCGCATCATCATATATCTTTACATTGAAGCCCGGTGATAAGGTTATCATGAGTGGCCCTTATGGAGACTTCCACCCAATCTTTGATTCTAAGAAAGAGATGATGTGGGTAGGTGGTGGTGCCGGTATGGCTCCTCTCCGTGCACAGATTATGCACATGACTAAGACTCTCAAGACAACAGACCGTACAATGACATATTTCTACGGAGCACGTGCTCTTAATGAAGTATTCTATTTGGAGGATTTCTTGCAGTTGGAAAAAGAGTTCCCCAACTTTACATTCCATCTTGCATTAGACCGTCCTGATCCCGCGGCAGATGCAGCAGGTGTGAAATATACTGCAGGATTCGTACATCAGGTTATCTATGAGACATATCTCAAAGATCACGATGCTCCCGAAGATATCGAGTACTACATGTGTGGTCCTGGTCCTATGTCTAAGGCTGTTGTGAATATGTTGACAGATCTTGGCGTAGAAGAAAAATCAATCATGTATGATAACTTTGGTGGTTAATCAGGTTGATAATACAATAAAAAAACAGATGACATTCAAATGTCATCTGTTTTTTATTATGGAATTAAATTCTTATTTCGTTGGTCTGAATTGAATAGGTAGCATATAATTTACTGCTTCAGCATTCTTTTCATCCTTTACCGGTTGCCATTTGGGCATCAATTTTGCAATACGCATAGCTTCGGCATCCATAAATTTATTGCCGCTGCTTCTTAACATTTTGATGTTGGTCGGTGTTCCGTCGGGAGTAATTGTCATAGTTATGGTAACACGTCCCATTAAACGTTCAGCCTCACACTCTTTGGGATATTTCATATTTGTGCGTACAAACTCTCTTATAGCTTTCTCACCGCCGGGGAATGTTGGTTTGTTGACAACAACTGGTGCCGCACTCTTTGCTTCTACCTTTTTGGGGCTTTCCACCTTTTTGCCAGTAGTGGCATCAATGGCACTTTCGTTTGCAGCAACTTTTTTTATTGTCGCAATTTTAACAGCCTTTGTACTGTCACTCTTTTGAGTAAGGTCCTCTGCATTTGCATGAAAAGCCATTGCAGACAACAATACTGCCGATATGAATATTTTCTTCATGATTTCTTTGTTATAATGTTTGTAAGGCTTGTTCAATGTCTGCAATAATATCCTCGGCATCTTCAATACCCACTGACAAACGTATCAAGTCTGGGTCTATTCCGGCCTCTATTAACTGTTCCTTGCTTAGTTGGCGATGTGTGTGACTTGCCGGGTTAAGTACACATGAACGTGCATCAGCAACATGTGTTACAATGGCAATCATTTTCAAACTGTCCATAAAACGGATAGCGTCCTCTTTATCACCCTCTACAGCAAAAGCCATAACACCACAACCGCCGTTAGGGAGATACTTCTGTGCAAGTT
The DNA here is from genome assembly GCA_017647975.1 of Bacteroidaceae bacterium. Lineage (GTDB taxonomy): Bacteria > Bacteroidota > Bacteroidia > Bacteroidales > Bacteroidaceae > HGM04593. The sequence goes on from JAGCJL010000036.1 coordinate 7,665, forward strand.
CGTAGTATTTGCTGCTTTCAAGTCCACAATAATTTACCCATTTTACTTTCGGGTGCTTATCAAGGTATTCTGCAACCTTCTGGGCATTTCCGCAATGGCGAGGCATGCGTAAGTGTAGTGTCTCAAGGCCTAAGTTTAGTAGAAAGGCGTTTTCGGGTGCCATCATTGCACCAAGATCACGCATTACCTGAGAAACCATCTTTGTAATGTATGCGGCATTGCCGAAGCTTTTTGTATATATCAAGCCATGATAACTTTCATCGGGTTCGGTAAGGCAAGTGAATTTGTCATGTTGTGCTTCCCAATCGAAATTGCCACTGTCAATCACACAACCGCCTACGGCAACGGCATGTCCGTCCATATATTTTGTTGTTGAGTGTGTTACAATATCAGCTCCCCATTCAATTGGACGGCAATTTATTGGTGTTGCAAATGTGTTGTCTATAATCAAAGGAACTCCGTTGCGGTGTGCTATATCAGCGAACTTTTCAATATCAAGAACATTTACGCTGGGGTTTGAAATTGTTTCTCCGAACAGAGCCTTTGTGTTAGGTTTGAATGCTTTTTCAATCTCTTCTGCGGGAGCATCAGCGTCAACAAAGCTTACCTCTATACCCATTTTTTTCAGTGTTACGGCAAAAAGGTTATATGTACCTCCGTAAATGGTTGTAGCAGAGATGAAATGATCACCCGATTGGCAAATGTTAAGTATGGCATAGAAATTTGCAGCCTGTCCCGATGATGTCATCACTGCACCAATTCCACCTTCCAACTGAGCTATTTTTGAACCTACAGCATCCACAGTCGGATTTTGTAAACGGCTGTAGAAATAACCACTGTCTTCAAGGTCGAAAAGACGTGCCATCTGTTCACTTGTTTCATATTTGAAAGTTGTACTCTGGAAGATTGGTAAAACGCGAGATTCACCTTTTTTAGGTTGCCATCCTCCTTGTACACATAATGTTCCTGTATTTAATTTCTTTGTCATATTGTATATTTTTTCTAATGTTTTATTTATTATTTGTGCGAAGATAACACTATTCGTTGTAAAAATGATACTGATAAGTTGCATTTTTAGGTATTATGTTCCAACAAAGTGCTTCTTGGTACTATTTTATAGCAATGGGACTGAATAAAAAACTTTTTTTCCATTGCTTGTTTGTGCGGTAATGAATAGCACCGGCTCATCTGAATTCTTGGCTTTTTTTAGTACGTACTTAACGTCATCAATACTATTGATTGCAGTGCTGTTTATTTTTAATATTATGGTACCTTTTTTGATACCTGCAGTAGAGAAGATTCCTTTATTGACTTCTGTTACAACAACTCCATTGTTGATTCCTAAAAGTTCCTTTTCGCTATCCTCAATCTCTTTGAATTCAGCACCAAGAATATCAATGTCGGTCTCTTTGATAATATTTGTTCCACCTTGCTCATTTTCCAAAGTAACTTCTATGGTTACGCTTTTTTTATTGCGTATGGTTTCTATTTCGATTTTGCTTCCGGGCAGGAATTTTGCAAGTGTCTCTTGCAGTTCTGCCATGTTTTTGATTTTTTTATTATCAATGGATGTTATGACATCACCGGTCTCTAAACCGGCTTTATCAGCAGCTCCTCCTTCTATAATTTTCGAAATGAAAACACCTTCAACTGTTCCCAGGTCGCTTTTTTTGTTTAAATCACTATTTACATTTACACCAATAATTCCCAGTATGGCACGTTGGACGGTTCCGAAATGTTTTAAATCTTCCACAACCTTTGTCATAATCGATACAGGTATGGCAAAACCGTATCCTGCGTATGAGCCGGTGGGCGATGTTAGTACAGAATTGATACCAACAAGCTCCCCCTGTGTATTAACAAGAGCACCACCGCTGTTGCCTTGGTTTATTGCAGCGTCTGTCTGTATGAAAGATTCTATACCTCCATTGTATATTCCCAAAGAACGAGTTTTAGCACTTACAATTCCGGCAGTAACAGTAGATGTCAGGTTGAACGGATTACCAACAGCTAAAACCCATTCTCCAACTTTGAGTTCATCGCTGTTGCCAATAGTCAGAAATGGAAGTTTCTCATCCGTAGTTATTTTAAGCAAGGCAAGGTCAGTATTGTTGTCACTGCCAATGAGTTCTGCTATGAATGTGCGGTTATCGTTTAGTGTGACATTTATTTCATCAGCTCCATTTATTACATGGTTGTTTGTGACAATGTAGCCATCTTCGCTGAGTATAACTCCTGAACCAAATCCAACTCTGGGTTGAGTATGTACACGCTGCTTTCTTCCGGTTCCATCTCCGAAAATGAAATCATATATATTTGGTGCGTGTTGTATAATCTTTGTCTTGCCTTTCTCCGTCGATTTAATATGTACTACGGCATGAATTGACTTTTCTGCTGCAGTAATAAAGTCTGCTTTCCCTTGTGTGAAAGGTTGTGCAGTAAGGGTGTTCCTTACAACAAAATCAGGAGTGACATTTCGTACAGTCTCTGTAATTACATTCTCTTTTCCGCTTAAAAACTTATATGTGGTATATACAGCTGTTACACAACTGACCAATACGATAATACATCCGATAATTAGATTTTTCAATATACTCTTCATATTATTGTTTTAAAATTTATAGTTAGTTAAAATTGCTCTTCAATATATACAAATGTACTTATGAATAATTTATTAAACGAAAATAGAGCCATTTTTTGGCTCTATTTAACACTTTAGACTCGCTTTTAACGGTGGTTAAGAAAAACTTACCCTAATATTGTATCAAGTAACATCATCAGCATGAAACCCAAAGCAAAACCAATAGTTCCTATATTGCTGTGCTCCCCGGCTTGTGATGAAGGGATTAATTCTTCTACAACAACGTATAACATTGCACCGGCGGCAAAAGCCAATAAAACGGGCATTGAACCTGTACTGCTCTCTATGAACAGCATTGTAGCGATGGCTGCGATAGGTTCTACTAATCCCGAAGCGGCTCCCCATGTAAAAGCCTTTGTTCGGCTTTTTCCCTCACTTCTTAGTGGAACAGAGATTATGGCACCTTCGGGGATATTTTGTATTGCCATACCTAAAGCAAGAGCCAAAGCTCCCGACATACTCAAGCCTATATCACCATTCATGACACCTGCAAAGACAACTCCAACAGCCATTCCTTCAGGAATATTGTGCAATGCAACTGCGAGAATCATTTTTATTGAACGCGGTAATTTTGATTTTGGACCTTCGGCCTCCTTGTCATCAACGTGTTGGTGGGGTATTACGGTGTCTAACAATAATAAAAATGCTATTCCGGCAATAAATCCTACGAATACCGGCCATACATTCCCGAATCCTTCGCCGCTCTGTTCTAAAGCTGGCTGTAGCAATGACCAAAAACTCGCAGCAACCATCACGCCCGAAGCAAATCCGAGCATGGCACGGTTGGTCTTGTCCGAAATCTTGTCGCGTAGCATGAATACCATTGCTGCACCAATAAAAGTTCCAAGGAATGGTATTGTGAGCCCTATAAGAATTTCCATAAATATATTCTTCTTTAAAAAACTAATAGGCAAAGGTAAAAAATATCTTTATAAAAATGTTTTTGTTGGTAGAATAATGTGTTGAAGAAAATAAATGTTTATAAAACCTGTTTGAAATCATTTTTTCTTCGTATCTTCGCAATATTATAGTGCTTTAGTGACTTTGTAAGTAAGAAAACAAAATAAAATACGTTTATGATTTATTTTTTCACTACCGGAGAGAATACGGTTATCGCAACTCAGACCAAGAATGTCCTGACATCAGCCGATGTTGAGAAACTTTGTTGGTTGTATGGTGAGGCTACACCTGTTGAGGGTGAGACAATGGAGGGCTTTTTTATTGGTCCTCGCCGAGAAATGATTACTCCTTGGAGTACCAATGCTGTGGAGATTACTCAGAACATGGGTCTTGAAGGCATTGAACGTATCGAAGAGTATTTCACAGTTGATAGCGAAGATGCTGAGTACGATCCAATGTTGCAACGCATGTATCGTGGTTTGGACCAGTCTGTCTTTACAGTTGATATTGAGCCTAAGCCAATAGAGTTTATTGAGGATCTTGACAGCTACAACGAACAGGAAGGTCTTGCACTTTCACAGGAGGAAATCGAGTATCTCCACCGCGTTGAGGGCGAGCTTGGCCGTAAACTTACCGATAGCGAAGTGTTCGGTTTTGCACAGATTAACTCAGAACACTGCCGTCACAAGATTTTCGGTGGTACATTCATCATCGATGGTGAGGAGAAACCTTCATCGTTGTTTGCAATGATCAAGCGTACTACAAACGAGAACCGCAATAGCATTATTTCGGCTTACAAGGATAATGTGGCGTTTGCTCAGGGTCCGGTTGTTGAGCAGTTCGCTCCAGCAGACCACTCTATTCCCGATTATTTCGTAATAAAAGATATTGAAACTGTTATATCGCTCAAGGCGGAGACACACAATTTTCCTACAACTGTAGAGCCTTTCAATGGTGCTTCTACAGGTACCGGTGGTGAAATCCGTGACCGTATGGGTGGCGGTAAGGGTTCATGGCCTATAGCCGGAACAGCAGTTTATATGACATCTTATCCACGTACATATAACGACCGCAAGTGGGAAGAGATGCTTCCTGTACGCAAATGGTTGTATCAGACACCGGAGCAGATTTTGACAAAGGCATCAAATGGTGCTTCAGACTTCGGTAACAAGTTTGGCCAGCCTCTTATCTGTGGTTCTGTGCTGACATTTGAGCATGCTGAGAACAATGAGGTTTACGGTTATGACAAGGTTATCATGCTTGCGGGCGGTGTTGGCTACGGAACACGTCGCGACTGCCTTAAAGGTGCTCCTGAAAAGGGCAATAAGGTTATTGTGATGGGTGGTGACAATTATCGTATTGGTCTTGGCGGTGGTTCAGTTTCTTCTGTTGATACAGGCCGTTACTCTTCAGGTATTGAATTGAATGCAGTACAGCGTGCTAATGCCGAGATGCAAAAACGTGCTTATAACGTGGTACGTGCTTTGTGTGAGGATGAAACAAACCCCGTTGTATCTATCCATGACCACGGTTCTGCCGGTCACGTAAACTGCCTGTCGGAACTTGTTGAGGAGTGCGGTGGTAAAATCAATATGGTCGATCTTCCTGTTGGTGACAGCACTTTGTCTGCTAAGGAAATTATTGCCAACGAGTCACAGGAGCGTATGGGCTTGCTTATCAAGGAAGATGCCATTGAATATGTTAAGCGTGTTGCAGAGCGTGAGCGTGCTCCAATGTATGTTGTTGGTGAGACAACAGGCGATGCACGTTTCGTCTTTGAACAGGCTGACGGTAAACGTCCTTTTGATCTTTCTGTAAGCCAGATGTTTGGCTCTTCACCAAAGACATATATGGTTGACAAAACTGTTGAACGTCATTATAAGGATGCCGAGTACAATGCCGAGAACATTGAAGAGTATCTTACCAATGTGCTTCGCCTTGAGGCTGTTGCTTGTAAGGATTGGTTGACAAATAAGGTTGACCGTTCTGTAACTGGTAAGATTGCACGTCAGCAGTGTCAGGGAGAGATTCAGTTGCCTCTTAGCGATTGCGGTGTTGTTACACTCGATTATCGTGGAAAACAGGGTATAGCAACATCTATCGGTCACGCACCTCAGGCAGGTCTTGCAGACCCAGCGAAAGGTTCAGTACTTGCTGTTTCTGAGGCTTTGACAAACATTGTTCTTGCACCTCTTGCAAATGGTATCAAGAGTATTTCGCTCAGTGCTAACTGGATGTGGCCATGTCGCTCACAAGAGGGTGAGGACGCTCGTCTCTATCGTGGTGTTGAGGCTCTAAGTGATTTCTGCTGTGATTTGAAAGTAAATGTCCCAACAGGTAAGGACTCTTTGTCAATGACACAGAAATATCCCGATGGAACAAAGGTTATCAGTCCGGGAACAGTTATCGTTTCAGCAGGTGGTGAGGTATCTGATGTACGCAAAGTGGTTTCTCCAGTAATGGTAAACGAGCCAAAGAGTGCTTTCTATCATATCGATTTTAGCTTTGATCATCTGCGTCTTGGTGGTTCAGCTTTTGCACAGACACTTAATTGCATCGGTGACGATGTTCCAACAGTTGCAAATCCTGAATATTTTGCCGAGGCTTTCGAGGCTGTACAGAAACTTGTAAACGAAGGCTTGATTCTTGCAGTTCATGATATTTCAGCCGGTGGTCTCATTACCACTTTGTTGGAGATGTGTTTTGCTAACACAACCGGTGGTATGGAAATAGATCTTAACAATGTTGTTGAGAATGATATCGTGAAATTGTTGTTTGCAGAGAATCCTGCTCTTGTCATTCAGGTTGCAGACAAGAACAAGTGTCGTATGCAAGAAATCCTTGATGAGGCCGGTATCTGCTTTGTTAAGATTGGTACTCCATGTGAAAAACGTCATATTGCTGTTGCCAAGAACAACCGTACACGTCTGTTCGATATTGACCATTACCGCGATGTTTGGTATGATAGCTCATATCTCATGGATCTCAAACAGAGTTTCAATGGTTGTGCAAGCGAGCGTTTGCAGAACTATAAGAATCAACCATTGCGTTTCCGTATGCCGGCCAAGTTCAACGGTATGTTGTCAAGTTATGGCATGTCGGCCGACCGCAGAGAGAAATCGGGCGTTCGTGCAGCAATTATCCGCGAGAAAGGAACAAATGGTGAGCGTGAGATGGCTTATGCTATGCACCTTGCCGGCTTTGATGTTAAAGACGTTACAATGACCGACCTTATCAGCGGTCGTGAGACACTTGATGAGGTGAACTTCATTGTATTCTGCGGTGGTTTCTCTAACTCAGACGTTCTTGGTTCAGCCAAAGGATGGGCCGGTGGCTTCCTTTTCAATCCTAAAGCAAAGGCAGCACTCGACCGTTTCTACCAACGTGAGGATACTCTATCGCTTGGTATCTGTAACGGTTGCCAGTTGATGATGGAGTTGAACCTGATTAACCCCGAATATGCAGAGCGTGGACGTATGTTGCATAACAACTCACACAAGTTCGAGTCTTCATTCGTAGGAGTTAATATACCTCAGAACAACAGCGTATTGTTTGGTTCATTATCAAACAGCCGTCTTGGTGTTTGGGTTGCACACGGTGAGGGTAAATTTTCATTGCCATACGAGGCTGAGAAGTATAACATTGTTGCACAGTATGCTTATGAGGGCTATCCAGCCAATCCTAACGGTTCAGACTATAATGTGGCTGCTCTTGCAAGTGCCGATGGTCGTCACGTTGCAATGATGCCACACCCTGAGCGTGCAATATTCCCATGGCAGTGTGCTACATATCCTGCTGCAAATATCAGTGATGATGTAACACCATGGATTGAGATATTCCGTAACGCTTTTAATTGGGTAAGCGAGAAAGTAAAATAATTGCTGAAAAGCAGGGGCGGGGTCTGCCCGCCCTTTAAAAGATAAAGAACAGGGGCAGACATGTCTGCCCCTGTATGTTTTGATGATATTCACAAATGCCAACTTCGCTTTTTAAACTTTTTATTACCTTTTTCAAGGTCGGTCTCTTTACCTTTGGTGGAGGGTATGCCATGATACCGCTCATTGAACGTGAGGTAGTGCAACGTTACCGTTGGGTGTCGGGAACGGAGTTTGTTGATTTGCTGGCAATATCCCAATCAGCACCAGGGGTTTTTGCTGTGAATATTTCGGTTTTTATAGGCAATAAGTTACGTGGAACTCGCGGAGCATTGTCTGCTTCTCTGGGTTGTGTATTGCCGTCGGTTCTCATAATATTGGCTATTGCACTCTTCTTTAGCCATTTCCGCCATCTTGAGGTTGTGAACAATGTCTTTATGGGAATACGTCCTGTTGTGGTGGCTCTTATTGCAGTACCCGTGTTTAATGTTGCTAAGAGTGCCAAGATAGGATGGACAACAGTGTGGATACCGTTGCTTTCGGCACTGCTTATTGTGGTAATGGGTGTTTCACCTATTTATATAATACTTCTTGCCGGTATTTGTGGCTTTGTTTGGGGTAAAATAAAGAATAACCGCTCATGATGATATTCCTTGAACTTTTTTATACTTTCATCAAGATTGGTCTCTTCTCTTTTGGCGGAGGCTATGGTATGCTGTCGGTTATTCAAGGCGAGGTCGTTACACGACACTCTTGGATATCCTCTTCGGAGTTTACCGATATCGTTGCAATCAGTCAAATGACCCCCGGGCCAATAGGTATCAATTCTGCAACATACGTGGGATATACAGCTGTTGTGAACAGTGGCGGTACGGAACTGATGGGCGTGCTTGGCTCCTTAACTGCCTCATTCGCAGTTATGTTGCCTTCAGTGATACTGATGCTGTTAGTCAGTCGTTTCTTTATGAAATACAGCCGTCACAGCGGTGTTGAGGCTGTTTTTGCCGGTTTGCGTCCGGCGGTTGTCGGTCTTATTGCTTCGGCAGCACTGTTGTTGATGACAAAGGATAATTTCGGTTCAATAGTTGAGACTCCTTTACAGTTCTGGGTAAGTTTGCTGTTGTTCTGTTCCGCTTTTATAGCGATGAAATTCTTTAAGATAAGCCCATTGTTGCTTTTGTTTCTTGCCGGTATCTTCGGTGGTATTTTTTATGGGCTTGTATTGTGAAATATATAAGATATTTATATTACTATAAACGAACTTTGCATTGCTTTTAATCAGATATTTTTGTTAATGCCGTATGTTATGTTTAATTTTGCAAAGTTTAATAAAAGGGATAATAAATCGAAACAACAATGAAAAACATCTTTTCTAAAATTTGGGGGTTAATTCCGGGTGGAATAATATGTTTGGCAGTATTCTTTTTGCTGTTCGGTTATCTTGGAATGAGAATGGGAACAGCCAACATGCTGAATACAATCATGAATACAGCTCACGACTTGTTGCTGAATACTGTATTTTATCTTATGGCAATTTGTGTGGTCACAGGTGCAATAGGTAAAGTTTTTGTTGAGTTCGGTGTAGTGAAGTTGCTTGAGAAAATACTTCGTCCTCTGATGAAGCCTCTATTCAATCTTCCAGGTGTGGCATCTCTTGGTGCTGTACTTACATTCCTTTCCGATAATCCGGCGATAATCTCATTGGCACAGGATAAGCGTTTTGCAACCTATTTCAAAAAATACCAGTTTATTTCGCTCACAAACTTTGGTACAGCCTTCGGTATGGGTTTGTTGGTGATTGTGTTTATGGTTGGTCAGGGCTTTTTTGCGGAGCCTTTTATTGGTCTTCTCGGAGCTTTTGCTGGTTGCATAATCTCTACACGTCTTATGCAACGCTTTGTTGTTAAGGAATATCCTAAGTTTAAAAATGAAGCAGCAATTGATACTTGTGTGATAGAGGAAGAAAAACATGATGATTATGAAAAACCTCTATTCCAGCGTATCCTTGATTCACTACTTGACGGTGGTCGCACCGGTGTTGATGTCGGTCTTGCAATTATCCCCGGTGTTCTCATAATATCGACTCTTGTAATGTTGCTTACATTTGGTCCTTCAGCCGATGGAGAATTTACTGGTGCAGCTTATCAGGGAGTACAGTTGTTGCCTTGGGTATGTGAAAAACTTGGTTTTGTCTTTAAATGGCTCTTTGGCTTTACAGATCCTCACTTGATAGCATTCCCAATTACAGCTCTTGGAGCAGTCGGTGCTGCACTCGGACTTATTCCTGGTTTTATTACCGAGGGGTGGATTGATGGTAATGCCATTGCGGTATTTACTGCTATTGGTATGTGTTGGAGTGGTTATCTGAGTACGCATACCGCGATGCTCGATACTCTTGGCTATCGTCAGTTGACATCAAAGGCAATTCTTGCTCACACAATTGGTGGCTTTGTGGCTGGTATTGTGGCTCATTATGCATTTTTGTTGTATTCTTTGTTATAATACTATATGAGAATAGGTGTATTGACAGCGATGACATCGGAGTTTGAGCAGTTGGCCAAACTTTTGACAGGTGTTGAACATTGTGTTAAAGGAGGTATTGAATATCTTGTAGGTACTCTTGATACAAATGAGATTGTTCTACGTCAGTGTGGTATAGGAAAGGTTAATGCGGCAGTTGGAACATTGGAACTGATACGTTCTTTCTCCCCGGACATTATTGTCAGTACCGGTGTTGCAGGTGGTATTGATGAGTGTCTTGATGTTATGGATGTCGTTGTAAGTTCATCTATAGTCTATCATGATGTTTGGTGCGGTATGGGGTGTGAATATGGTCAGGTGCAAGGAATGCCGGCGGTATTCCCTGTTGAAGAGAGACTTTATGCTGCCGCTGTTTCATTGAATGATGATAAAGAGTCATCTTCATGTATTCATGAAGGACTAATATGTACCGGAGATCAATTTATCACAAGCCGGGAAGAACTCAATAAAATAAAATCAAACTTCCCAGCCGGTTTAGCCGTGGATATGGAGTCGGCAGCCATAGCACAGACATGTCATATATATGATGTGCCGTTTGTCAGTTTCCGTATTATAAGCGACACTCCGGGTGTTGATAAACATATTGAACAGTATGAGAATTTCTGGGGCGAGATGGCTAACCGTTCATTTGGAGTTACCCGCCGTTTCCTCTCTAAATTGAAATGATTATGGAAAAGATACCAAGTTTCACAATAGATCATATACGTCTTAAACGTGGTGTTTATGTATCAAGAATTGATAATGTAGGTGGCGATATCGTTACTACATTTGATGTTCGCATGAAAGAACCCAATCGTGAGCCGGCATTAAGTCCTTCGGCTTTGCATACAATAGAACATCTTGCAGCAACTTTCCTCCGTAATCACAAGGTGTGGGCTGAGCGTATAATATATTGGGGTCCCATGGGTTGTCTCACCGGAAATTACCTCCTTGTAAAAGGCGAGGCTACTCCGGCCGATGTTCTTCCGTTATTGATGGAAACATTCGCTTTTGTTGCGGAATTTGATGGTGATATTCCCGGTGCTTCGGCACGCGATTGTGGAAATTATCTTCTAATGAATTTACCCGAAGCACGTTGGGAGGCGAAGAAATATCTCGAAGAGGTACTTTGTGTAGCAACCGAGGAGAATATGAATTATCCGGTTTGATATTATATAGATACACAAAAAAAGTCAGCGTTTAGCTGACTTTTTTTGTGTTGTCCTACCTGGATTCGAACCAAGACAAACAGAACCAAAACCTGTTGTGCTACCATTACACCATAGGACAATCCTCATTGCTCTCTTTTGAAGAGCGGTGCAAAGGTATGTCTTTTTGTTGTAAAAGCCAAATTTTTCAATCGGTTTTTGATGTTTAATGCTTACAAAGTCTCAAAATCACTTTTCCTATTTGATAAAAAACTTTTTTGTATTGCTTATCTCACCGTTTCTCATTTGTGTGACAATATAAGTACCACATTTATTTGTGGCATTGATATTGACGATGTTTTTTCCTGCAGATATTGGTTCTTCTTGTTGCTTTATGCCTTGAATAGTATTTATTATTATCTTGCCGTTTGCATTATTTTCAACATGTATTTGAAAGGACTCGTTTCTGTTAGGTACAGCAGGAACAATACTGATTAACACAGGCGTATTGACTTGCTCTATTCTATTGGCAATATTATCTATTTTGTAGAAATGCTTGTATATGCTAATCTTGCCATCTTCTTCCTTGGTAGTATCAAAAGTTATATATCTGTATTCTCCCATCTTTAAAATAGTGATGTCGGCTCCTGCTTTTATGACATTGTTGTATATGGAACTTAAATCACCTATGATATTGTAATCTTCATCAAAAGTGATACTGTTTATAACATCTCCATTGCTATCAACAATTTCAATACCACCAAAGAGCAACTCTTTGTAAAAAGCCTCTCCTTCATTTGTTTTTGGAGTTTCCAAGTCAGTTGTAACCTCGGATAAAACCGTTTTATTACTTGTTGTATAAACAGGGCGTATATATTCGTATTCGTTGTCTTGATTGAAAAGTGTTTGGGTTATGTAGAATGCAGTGCCAACGGAGTTGTTATCATCTGTATCCATGTACATTGCAAGTAGTACTCCTTTGCCACTCAGTGTCTTATAACTATTTTTGTATTCTCCCCACTCGCTGTATGTGTATTCATATATGGCATTGAAACAGAATACTTTTTCATCAGCATCAAGCATTATGCCTGCTTTAGGGTATTTCTCTCCTAAATAGTTGTATGCGAAAAAGTTATAGTCATACTCTCTGTTGTAAAATAATGTAATACCTTCTTGTGGTTCAAGAATGGCTATTTTTGATGTGCTGCGGCTGCCAATACTATTTTCTTCATGTCTTATAATAGCTTCAATCTTTTCGTTTCTTGTCATATCTTCAAAAGATTGAATAGCATTTTTATACATCTCGGTGAGTTCTTCGCCTTTTATTATTTCTGTGCAAACAGCACCGGTAACTTCGCGTTCCCTTGTTGTCGATGAGATATATTCTATAGATATGCTATCAGCATCGATACTATTTGTGAGTGCGATTTCATTATCGTAAATATCAATACTCTTGCCGTTATATATATGCAAACAGGCATTATTGCCGTTTCTTAAACTTGTAGGAATAAAATATGTACCAGAACCTTTTTGTAATACTATATGGTTTTCCTGAGCACTCATTATTGTTGTAATGAGCACCGATATGAGCAGAAGAATATGTTTCATGTTTATTTCTGTTTGAATGAGTTTATAACCTCTATAACTTTTTGCACCTCATTATCGCTCATAGATGGGTTACATGGCAGGCTCAGCTCCGTTTCGTGTATCTCCTCGGTTATGGGGAAACTTAAATGCGAGAACTCTCTTAGTGCCTCTTGTCTATGCGGAGGAACAGGGTAGTGTATAAGCGTTTCTATGCCGTTCTGTGCAAGGTGTTCCTGCAGGGCTTCCCTCTCTTTTGACATAATGGCAAAGATGTGGAAAACATGTCTCTCTTTATCATTGGTGATAGGGAGTCTTATGCCCGTATTCTTTATGCCGTTTAGATATTGCTGTGCTATTTCATTGCGACGCAAGTTATCGACATCAAGGTTTTGTAACTTTACCTTTAATGTGGCTGCTTGTAGTTCGTCAAGGCGACTGTTTACCCCTTTGTATATATTGATATATTTTTTGTGTGAACCATAATTGCCTATTGCCTTTACGGCTTCAGCCAGGTCGTGGTCGTTGGTGGTGACAGCACCCCCATCACCCAAAGCTCCAAGGTTCTTGCCCGGATAGAAACTGAATGCAGCCGCATCTCCCAAGTTGCCAACCTTCTTGTTGCAGTACATGGCACCATGAGCCTGTGCTGCATCTTCTATTACCTTTAGATAGTATTTGCCCGCAATAGTGTTTATTTCATTCATGTCTGCAGCATAGCCGTATAAGTGTACCGGCATTATGGCACGCGTGCGTTCTGTTATCAAACTCTCTATTCTTGTTGCATCTATGGTATATGTTCTTGCATCAGGTTCACATAGTACAGGCTTTAGTCCGGCTTGTATGATAGATAGTATTGATGCAATATAAGTATTTGCAGGAACGATAACTTCATCACCATGTTTCATTACGCCTTTTTCACGGTACGCCAATAGAATAATCGTCAGTGCATCAAGACCATTTCCTGTACCTATACAATATTTGCATCCGCAGTAATCGGCAAATGCTTTTTCAAAGCCGTCAACCTCATTTCCGCGAATATACCACCCGGAATGTATGACTCTTGTCACAGCGTCGGTCAGTTGTGGCTCATAGGCTCTGTTAATCTCTTTAAGGTCGCAATATTTTATCATTCTCCCTCTCTTTTTATATCAATGATATATGTGTCATATACAATAGCTCGTCCGCCAAGACGCTCTTTGTAGGCTATAAGTCCATTATTGAGGATGTGTCCTCCATTCTCTACAGATGTTCCGAAATCAAAATATCGCCCCTCGGCATAACGCTTATTGATGAGATAATCGTAGAGGTGGTCAAGAGCACTTATGCGTCTTCCCTCATCGCTTGTAGCGGTATATTGCATGTGTACAACATTGTCTGTAACGAAGAGTACTACACCGCCAAGCAAATTATCCTCCTTATCAATGGTTGTAAAAAGCTTGATGTTTTCGGGGAAACGGCTTTTTAGTAGTTCAATCTCATCAATGCTATGGACAGGTGTTGCTCCATACTTATCTTGCAGTCTCTCGTTGAGCATTTCCCAGAATGGGGCAAAATCGCCATCTTCTACAATTCTCAGCCTCTCTTTTGTTGCAGTAGTAAGTTTGCGTCGGCCACTGATAGGCAATGGCATTTCCAACGGTATTACCGATGATATTTTACGCTCGGCAAGAGTGGCACCATTGCGGAAAAGAGCATATAAATCCTCTTCGCATGGATAGCTGTGGTAAATGTGTGGAGTCGGTTTATAGATGAATCTTGTGACAACAGTGTTTGTCCTCAAATATTCCAAAATAGCATTGAATATTTCAAGAGTAATTTCTGCTCTGGTGTCATTGGGCAAAATCAAACCTCCGTATGTGAGACCGTTGTGCGAGCAATAAGAGTTTTCTTTTATGTGTCCGGGGAGTATGGCTACAAGTTTGTCATTTGCATAACACATTAACGAGTAGTCGTCAAAACGGTCGGCATGATAGTCCATATATCCACGCTTGTGAAGGAATGTGCCATTACGGCTTTCTTCAACAAAACAGTCCCATATTGTTGCAAACTCTCTGGTGTACCGCTTTATGGTTAGAACATGTTCTTGCCCCCCTGTCATTTTCCTATGTATTGTAGAAATTCTTCGTATGAGTTTATGTAAGTTGTTTCATCGTATGTGTGCGATGCCAGAACAAGCAGTACTGCATCATGAGAAAATTTTCTCAGTTCATTCCATGTCTTGGGTGGCACAAGTAAACCTTTGTCTTTTGAATCAAGGTTGTATGTCTTTCTTCCGTCAATATCTTCAAGTGTAATTTCAACACTTCCGTTTACAGCAACAAGATATTGGTATGATATTTTATTTGCATGCATGCCACGCTCTTCACCATCAGGTACGTTCTGAATCCAATATGCCCGTGTTATCTGGAACGGAATTTCATATCCGCTCTCTACAAGAGTGAGGCTTCCGCGTTTGTCGGTAAAAGTTTTCAGTTTGTCCATTGTTGGTGTTTTGGATGTACAACTCTACAAATTTAAGTAAAAATGTTTATCGGCACGAATGTTTTAAAGAAACATTACTCATTTATTTTATATAAACGGTTTTATTTTCTTAAAATTGCATGATTCTGTTACGGTTTTTGTTGATAAGCAATTTCAATTCATCAACAGGAATCTCTCTTGCCATAGCAATGCTTCTGTATATATCAGCAATATCCTTTTTACTTTCATCACTTTCTATAAACAGACGGTTGTCAGGAATGAATTTTGCACTCTCTGTATTGTGGTGTTCGCCTAATGATAAATGAAATCCGCATTTGACAAGTTGCTCCGCCTGCTGTTTGTTGCCTCTAAAACCATGAATAATCCAGGCTTGTTTGGGATTTACCTGCTTGTATATTGCAATAATATCGTCAATCCCCTTTACGCAATGTATAATAAGAGGTTTCATAAATTCTTCGGCCAGTAATGCCTGCTGTAGAAAAACTTCTGTTTGTGTGGTGATGTCTGCCGGTGATTTAAGTTTGTCTATGCCACATTCTCCTATGGCAATCACGTTCTTGGCACTTGCAGCCTTTTTGATTTCACAAATTTTGTTTTCCCACTCTTCACCTATATCCCAAGGATGTAACCCGACAGAAATATTCCTGTCGGTAATATATGATGTGCAGTTCAGGATAGAAGAACTGTTTACAGAATCTTGTTTGTGAGTGTGAATGTCAAAGAAACTCATGATTATGGAACGGGGTCATATCCGGAGCCTCCCCAAGGGTGACATCTCAGTATGCGACGCACTGCAAGGTATAGTCCTTTTATTGGGCCGTGTTTTTCAAGTGCTTCAATAGCATATTGTGAACATGTGGGAGTGAAACGGCATGACGGCGGAGTCATGGGGGATATTACTCCACGATAGAATTTAATGGGTAGAATAAGGATTTTAATAATTGTATTTCTCATTTAAATCCCTTTTTCGTAATGATGTTTTGCAACAGTTTGTTCATCTTTTTGCAAAGATATTCAGTACTGCTTTTCTTTGAGTCTATGTACATTATTGCAACAGCCATCTTGCTGTTGTTGTTCTTTAATGTATCTATAAATTCATGCTTTCCAGTTCTGTAAGCCTCTCTTATGCGTCTTTTTAGAAGGTTGCGGTCAACCGCATGGCGGAAACGCCTTTTTGCAACATTGATAAGTATTGCTGCCGTTGGTTCCTGCTCCTCGGTAGATATTTCAATAAAGACCGCACGTAACGGAAATGCAGTAACAGATGTTCCTTCTGCATACAGCCTGTCTATTACGCGTTTGCTTTTAAGATGCTCTTTGAGTGGAAAGGTGTTCTTGCTCATTTTTAATAAAAAGGGGGTAACCAAAACAGCTATTTGGTCACCCCCGTATGTTTTTTACTTGTTGTGTTCTGTCAAGTAAGCATCCAATGCCGCGGGCATGTTTGTTGCAGCCGCTGATGGTGCTTCAAGGTCGAGTCGTAAGCCCTGTTCCTTGATGGTTTTTGCTGTGATGTTTCCAAAACATGCGATAAGTTGTTCGCCCTGATCATAATCGGGAACGTTCTTTTTCAAAGAATCGATACCGTGTGGGCTGAAGAAAATCAACATGTCGTATGACTTAATGAAGTCGGCCTCAATTTCTGTGCTCACAGTACGGTACATCTCTGCTTGTGAATGTTGAATTCCGTACTTGTCAAAAATCGCGTTTATCTCAGCATTGTGGACATTTGATGTAGGAACGAAATATTTTTCGGTCTTGTGCTTTGCAAACAGAGGCTCCAAGTCCTGTATATGTCCGTTGCCGTAGAATACTTTACGTTTGCGATACTGAACGTACTTCTGTATATAAAGTGAAATAGTCTCTGAGAGACAGAAATATTTCATGTCATCGGGTATTGTCACTCTCAACTCCTTGCAGAGGTTGAAGAAATGGTCAATAGCATGACGTGAAAGAAAGACAATGGCAGTATGGTCTAAGATTGAAACCTTCTGCTGTCTGAACTCTCTTGATGTAACTCCCTCAACTTTGATGAAAGAACAGAAATCGATCTTCACCTTATGCTTCTCCTCGATATCAAAATATGGAGACTTTCCTGTAGCCGGTTTTGGTTGTGAAACCAGAATCTTACTTACCTTCAATGTCCTAAATTTTTATTGTTATAAATTCATTCACTTGTAGTATGAAATTCCACACAAAAAGGATGGGTAGAATTTCGAGTGTGCAAAGATATAAAAAAATATCCAAAATGTTGATATTTCGTGTAAAAATGATTTTAATCATATTGCTAATTACCATATACAGGTACGCAATCAACACTAAAAGCAGATAAACTTTCACACAAGTGAATGAAATTGAAGGAATGAAAAGAATTGATATTATTGCCGGTGCTAAAGCGAATCCGAGCAATTTGATTGTAAACATATATATATATTGCAACTCTTTTACCGCCTGTCTTGTAAATAGTATAGAATTAACGATATAATAACTTGCATATTTTGCAAGAATCACAGTCGTAAATAACAGAATAAATGCTATCAAATAGGGTAATGAGCCATTGTCAAAATTACCTAATCCCTTTTCTTTTAGGAATTCTATTGTAATAATGGTTGAATAGAGTATGGTTTGTGTATGCAACAAAGTGTTGCTCAATCCACTGATGTTTGTTCTGTCATTGAATGGGGTTTGATTACTACCGTAGTAGAACACATATTTTATGCGTTCCATAATATTTGTACCGTGCATTATAAATACAAATGCAATACCCACAAGGTTGAGTATAAACAAAAGCATTACGGCATTGTCATTGGCAATATTGTATGGTGCAGGAATATTAATCATAATGCAGCATATTTTCTGACACTTTCGTTCCAGCGTGGAGTGTTTCTTATAATATCCAAAGCCTCGGCAGGTGTTGAGGCTACGCTCCATATATTACGGTGCATCTCACCCATGAAGTGCTCTTCCAAAGCTCTTTCGAGTTGTGCTATGAAATGGTCATAATATCCATTTATGTTGAGTATTACTATTGGGTTCAGATATAACCCCAACTGTTTCCATGTAATAATCTCGCTTAGCTCCTCAATAGTTCCACAACCACCGGGCAATGCAATTACAGCGTCACTCAGGCTTGCCATCATCTGCTTGCGTTCATGCATATCCTTGGTTATATGCAATTCGCTAAGTCCTTTATGATGCCAATCCTGTTCTACCATGAATTGCGGTATAACACCAATAGCTTTGCCGCCATTTTCCAATGTACCGTCTTGAACCTTACACATAAGTCCCAAAGAACCGGCACCGGTGACAAGGGTAATGCCTTCATTGGCGAGGAGTCTGCCAAGTTCGTATGCAACTTCGCCATAAATAGGTGCAATCTTATTGCTCGATGCACAGTACACGCATATTTTCTCTATATTCATGGTCTATTTTACTGTTTTTTGGTGTTGTTGATTATTTCGTCGTAATTGTATTTGTCATTTATTATGCGTGGAGCATCTGGGTTGAAGCCGGCCGACAGTGGGTTGTGTGCATCGCTGTAATGTACGGTGTGTATGCCTCCCAAATACAACAGCATATGTGCGATATTCTCGGTACATAGGGGATCTCCCTTTGCTTCAATAACGGATTGTACTATGTCGGGATGCAATTCCTTGTATCTGTCGGTAAAGTATATCCATAGTGGAATCTCATACTGCTGTTTTACATCGCTTGGCTTGTATGAGAAAGTCCTGCCGTAGTCATCGCCGTTGTCACATGTTCTCTCTCCGTGGTCGGCGACATGTATAATTATGGCATCCTCGTTTTGGAATTTCTCTATTATGAGGTTAAGGATGTAGTCGTTGTAGAGTGTCGCATTGTCATAATGTGCTATTAACTCACGATACTCAGGGCTTATGTTGCTGTACATCTCCCCATTGAAATACCCGAATTCTTTTGGGTATCTACTCTTGAAATTGATGTGTTGTCCCATCAGGTGAAAAATAACAAGGTTGCCCTTACTTTCGCTTGTCAGTGAATCAAATTCCTCAATCAACTCTTTGTCATAAGTATAACGCACACTGTTGCGTCGTGAGAATTGTGCAGCACTCATCTTTTCATTGTTAAGCAACAAATCCTCGTGAAAGTCGCTGTACGAATCGGAAATGTCCTTTATGTACTGGTTGCTAAAAAATGATACCTCATATCCGGCGTTGCGGAACAGGGTAGTGAACATTGGAGTCCTGAACCAGTCCGTGCTGTCACCAATGCAATGTGTTGACAGCATTGCGGGGAATATTTCGTTTGTAAGGTTGTACATTGCTACGGCATCTTCAAAAACCACAAGGTTGCCATTCTTCATGTGTTGGGATTGCAGTGGAGTTGTTGGCTTGTTGTAACCATACAACTGTGAATGATGACGGTTGTAGCTTTCGCCTATGATGAGTATGATATTCCTTGACCTGAAATCGCAACTGTCAACAGCCGTAAGTTCCAGGTTTGCATGCAAATGCTTTATTATATCCTTGTTCTGCTCAGCGTCCCTTATGGCACCCAAGAAGCGGTGTACCGGTGTGTATAAGCGTACAGTGGGGAGTATATTAGTTGTAATGAGCGTATCTTTGACGTTGTATCCCAATGCTACTCTGTAAAAGATAAATATCTCGTTTTTGAGGCACATGGAGAGTGTTACTGCCAACATTAACGGTACGGCACAGGTGATAGCTGTAGAGAACTTGACTGTCAGTCTGTTCAAATATGCTTTTATTCGGTGGCTGTTGCTTGCAACTATATGCATGGCAAGCAGTATGAATAAGGGTAGGAGCTTCAAGATATAGCCATAGTCTATGTATGCGTCCAAAGCCTCTTGGGCCTCGTTACTGTTTGTCTGCATAAATGTCACCAATAGCGTTGGCGATATTGGCGTAGCAAGGCGAAACCAGCAGAAGAGGTCTATGATTGAAACTGTATAGAAGAATATCGTCAGTATCCATTTGGCAATATTCCAAACTTTCCTGGGAAATAGTGAACCAATTACTACAACTACATACACATCCAAAAATAGCTGGAAAAATCCTATGAGCCTGCTGCCCTCCCATGGGAACAAGGCATTGCAGAAGGCTCCAGCCATGTATGTGAACAAGAACCAGATGAGATTCTGTTCAATAGGCTTTTTGAGAATTTCAATGTTGTGTAGTATGAATTTTTTCATTATCTGCTTCAGTTTCCCCAATTTTCACGGTCAAGATTACGGTAACCTATTGCTTCGGCAATGTGGTGTGAGAGTATGTTCTCGCTCTTGTCAAGGTCAGCAATGGTGCGTGCAACCTTTAATATGCGGTCGTATGCACGTGCCGAAAGATTGAGACGGTTCATCGCCGTCTTTAGCATGGCGAGGCTCTGTTCATCTATGGCTGCATATTTTGTTATCAGTTTTGGAGTCATTTGTGCATTGCAATAGATGCCGTTTTCGTTCTTGAAACGTTCTTCTTGTATTTTTCGTGCCTCCACTACGCGTTGGCGAATAACGGCACTTGGTTCACCCGGTTGTGTGTTTGATATCTCTTCAAAAGGTACGGGAACAATCTCTATCTGCAGGTCTATGCGGTCAAGCAACGGGCCAGAAATTCTATTCAGGTAACGTTGTACCTGTCCCGGAGTACATGTACAAGCCTTTGTCGGGTGGTTGTAATATCCACAGGGGCAGGGGTTCATGCTTGCAACAAACATTACTCCGGCCGGGTATTCTACTTTGTAGTTTGCTCTTGCCACGCAAATCTTGCGGTCTTCAAGCGGTTGACGCATAACCTCAAGCACATCCCTTGAAAATTCAGGTAGCTCGTCAAGAAACAACACACCGTTGTGTGCGAGTGAAATCTCTCCCGGTTTCGGGTTACTTCCTCCTCCGCATAAAGCCACCGATGAAATAGTGTGGTGCGGGCTACGGAACGGGCGTTGTGTAATGAGCGATGTGCCATCGGGCATCATACCACTTACAGAATGTATTTTTGTTGTCTCTAAACTCTCGTCAAGTGTGAGTGGTGGTAAAATCGACGGCAGACGTTTTGCCATCATTGACTTGCCACTTCCCGGGGGGCCTACCATTATCAGATTATGACCACCTGCAGCAGCAACCTCAAAAGCTCTCTTCACGCTCTCCTGTCCGCGTACCTCGCTGAAGTCAAAAGGAAAATCACTCTGTTTGGAGTAGAAATTACTTTCAATATCCACCTCGTATGGTGTCATCTCATTATCTCCATTAAGGAACTGTATAACCTGCAGCAAATTGTCTGCACCATAGACAGTAATGCCATTGACAACTGCTGCCTCAGCGGCATTGCTTTCGGGTATGACAATTCCTTCGTAGCCCAATTCCTTGGCTTTAAGAGCTATAGGCAATGCTCCTTTTATTGGCATCAGCTTACCGTCAAGTCCAAGTTCTCCCATGATTAGATATTTGTCCAATTTGGCTGTTGAAATAACCTCATCTGCAGCAAGAATGCCAATGGCTATAGGCAGGTCGTATGCCGAACCCTCTTTTTTGATGTCGGCAGGAGCCATGTTTACTATGATTTGTTTGCTTGGGAAACGCAATCCATTATGTGTGAGTGCAGAGTTTATTCTCTGCTGACTCTCTTTAACGGCATTGTCGGGTAGTCCTACAAGGTAGAACTTAATACCTCTCAGTGCATTGACCTCAATGGTTACAAGTGTTGCACCAATGCCCTGTATTGCTGCAGCAAGAACTTTGACAAGCATGATGATCAGTTTTGTTGTATTGTTTTCTTACTTTTTTTCTGTTCCTTTTTCTTTTTCTTCTCCTCTTCCTCTTTTTTCTTTTTTTCGCTTATGTCATATTTTGTGGCAAGCGAGTCAATGAGTTCTCCGGCTTCGTCTAACTTTAGATCGAATTTGACAATGCGTTGGTATGGGCTTACCAAAATAGAGAAAGGAAGTGATTTGATATTGAATTTGTTGACAAGCTCGCAATTCCAAGCTTTGGTTTCACAAGCATTGTCACCAATTATGCTGTCACCAACAATGAATTTTTTCCATTCGGTGGTGTCATGTTCCAAAGCAATATTCAGGATTGAGAAATTCTCGCTTTTAACAGAATCTCTTACTGCCCTTAGTTTAGGCATTTCGTTTCGGCTGTTTTTGTCCCATGATGCCCAGAAAGTAACAAGCAGGTATTTTCTTATGTATGTATTAAGTTCTGCCTTTGTGGTGTCATTGATGTCATACATGAATGCCGGAAATAGCTTGTGCAGGGTATTGCTTCGCTTTCTGTCAATTTGTTTTTGCGTGGTTGCAAAATATTCATGGTCTTGCAGAATACCGCCAAGTTTTGAAATGCAGTCATTGATTTTTGAATTGTCGGGTTGTGGAACATCAACCATGTATCTTCGAATCAATTCAATATTTATTGGGCTTATTGGATTTGCTGCAATAAAATTATTTATGTGTTCTTGTAGCTCCTTTTCTTTTTTGCAGGCATCAAGGATTTGTGAAATACTGTCGTGTAGTGCCTGTGTCTTGCCGCCTTTCACAATCCATACTCTGTCCAAACTCTCATCTTTCGTAATCTTTGCTTTCAAGTTGGGTTCGGCATATAATGTCACCATGTGACCGTCGGGCATGAGTAGTGCAAGCGGTGTGACAGTATCGACTGGAATTGAAAATTTAAAATCTCCGTCGTTGTCACTTTTTATAGAATCTCTTTTCTCATACCTGCCGTCTAATCCGAACAGCAACAAGTGGCATTGCTCGTCTGCAGCCTTGCCACTTATTGTGTATAATGTTTCTTTGTCTCCGCTACATGATGCAAGGAGCATCAATAGCGGTAACAGGTATGTCTGGATTTTAATCATTTTACTGTTTATTGGCACGTTTACGCTCAATTTCGTCAAGGATAATCTTACGCATACGCATAGATTTAGGAGTTACCTCAAGGTATTCATCCTCCTTGATGTATTCAAGAGCTTCCTCAAGCGAGAATATTATTGGTGGGATGATACGAGCCTTGTCGTCGGAACCGCTCGCACGCATATTTGTCAATTTCTTGCTCTTGGTTACGTTTATTACAAGGTCGTTCTCATGAATGTGCTCACCAACAACTTGTCCTGCATATACATCCTCTTGTGGGCTTATGAAGAAACGTCCGCGTTCCTGCAATTTGTCAATGGCGTATGTGAAAGCTGTTCCGCTCTCCATTGCTACCATAGAACCGTTTGTGCGACGCTCTATATCTCCCTTGAATGGCTGGTACTCCTTGAAACGGTGAGCCATGATAGCCTCTCCGGCCGATGCAGTAAGCACATTGGTACGCAAACCAATGATACCGCGTGATGGGATATTGAATTCAATGTTTACACGGTCAGCCTGTGCTTCCATTGAGAGCATCTCACCCTTGCGGCGTGTAACCATGTCGATAATTTTGCTTGAATAGTCTGTGGGGACATTGATAGTAAGTTCTTCGATTGGCTCATGCTTTACACCGTCAATCTCTTTGTAGATAACCTGTGGTTGTCCCACCTGTAGTTCATAACCTTCACGACGCATTGTTTCTATAAGTACCGAAAGGTGAAGTACTCCACGTCCGAATACAGTCCATGCATCTTCTTCAGGGTCTTTCTTTACACGCAATGCAAGGTTCTTGTCAAGCTCTTTGTCAAGACGCTCCTGAATGTGGCGTGATGTAACAAACTTACCCTCTTTGCCAAAGAACGGTGAGTCGTTGATGGTGAAGAGCATACTCATTGTCGGCTCGTCAATGGCGATAGGGGGAAGAGCTTCGGGGTTTTCAAAGTCGCAGATAGTATCTCCAATTTCAAATTTGTCCAAACCGACAATTGCACATATATCACCGGAACTAACCTCTGTTGCTTTTCTTCGTCCAAGACCTTCGAATGTATGCAACTCTTTTATTCTCATTTTGCTCTCTTCGCCGTTGCGGTTTACAAGAGTAATATTTGAACCCTCGGTAAGTGTTCCGCGGTGTACGCGGCCTATTGCAATACGTCCTGTATATGGTGAATAGTCAAGTGATGTTATAAGCATCTGTGGTGTACCCTCCAATTTCTTGGGAGCAGGGATGTGCTCAAGAATGGCATCAAGTAAAGCTGTTAGGTCTGTAGTTTCATTACGCCAGTCGGTGCTCATCCAATTGTTCTTTGCAGAACCATAAAGTACGGGGAAATCAAGTTGCTCTTCAGTTGCTTCGAGTGAGAACATAAGGTCAAAAACCATCTCGTAAACCTCCTCGGGGCGACAGTTGGGCTTGTCAACCTTGTTTACCACAACAATTGGTTTAAGGCCAATCTGCAATGCTTTCTGTAGCACAAAACGAGTTTGAGGCATAGGGCCTTCAAAGGCATCTACAAGCAGAATACATCCGTCAGCCATGTTCAATACACGTTCTACCTCTCCGCCAAAGTCGCTGTGTCCCGGAGTGTCAATGACATTGATTTTTGTACCTTTATATTGTATTGAAACATTCTTTGAGAGAATGGTTATACCTCTCTCACGCTCAAGTTCCTTATTGTCAAGAGTAAGTTTGTCATTGTCCTGTTCTTTTAGCAGGTTGCCTGCCAACATCAACTTATCCACAAGAGTTGTCTTTCCGTGGTCAACGTGTGCAATAATTGCAATATTACGGATATTCTGCATATATAATATATCTTATACTTATAATTTCTTGCAAAGTTACAATAAAAACAGCAGATATTAAGATACTGTACTTATTTTATTTTCTTTTAATCCTTGAACGATAACTCTTTTTTCTTTTTTTTTATCGCTTTTTTATTGAATGCGGTTGTAATTCCCAAAAAAAGTTGTACCTTTGCATCCGCGTTGGCAACATAGTGTACTCTTGTACATTCATTTGTCGGCCAAAAGATATTTTTTTTAACCTTTTAAAACTTCAAATTATGTATTTGGATTCAGAGAAAAAGAAAGAGATCTTTGGCACATACGGAACGTCTAATACAGATACTGGTTCAGCAGAGAGCCAGATTGCATTGTTCTCATACCGTATTGCCCATTTGACGGAGCACCTTAAGGCTAACCGTAAAGATTATAGCACACAGAGAGCTTTGACAATGTTGGTAGGTAAGCGTCGTTCACTTCTTAACTATCTTAAGAACCGTGACATCAACCGTTACCGTGCTATCGTTGCTAAGCTTGGCTTGCGTAGATAATCTGCGTAAAAAGCATCTAAAAAGCGAGATTCCAATTGGAATCTCGCTTTTTTTATAGTTGGTAGCAATGTCTCATTGCATAGTAAACCGTGTTCAGTCTGTTAATTCCGTTGAGGCTTTTTCACTAAAATAGAAACTACAACTATGATACCGATGCACATAGGGTAGTAGAGGTGGGGGATAATAGAGATAGGCGAAATTGTAGCAAGGCCCGATGCCATGAGCAACTGTGCTCCGTAGGGTATAACGCCTTGAACAAAACACGACGTGGTGTCCATGAGACTTGCCGAACGGCGTGGCGATATACCGAATTTCTTTGATATATCACGTGAGATGTTGCCCACAGTAAGTATGGCAATCGTATTATTTGCAGTACATACATTGGCAAGTGCTGTAAGAACGGTTATCGCTGTCTCTGCTG
This sequence comes from Bacteroidaceae bacterium, assembly GCA_017647975.1. Taxonomy (GTDB): domain Bacteria; phylum Bacteroidota; class Bacteroidia; order Bacteroidales; family Bacteroidaceae; genus HGM04593. The sequence goes on from JAGCJL010000036.1 coordinate 33,416, forward strand.
CACGTTTGGAACGTACACGCAGTGTGACAAGGCGTATCAAGTAATCGATACCTCCATTTATTCTCACAACCTCTAAAAGTCCTCCGGCAAGCAATGTCACAATTATTAGTTCGCACATACCCATAATACCACTGCCCATTTCGGTAAATATGCTTATTCCATCCACTGCACCGTATGCAATTCCCATACCGGCTGCAATGATGATACCTGTGATGAGGACAGCAAGTACATTCATTCCGAACAAAGCACATACGATAACGGTGACATAAGGAATACATTTTACTCCCTCACTCCAGCTTATTGTAGGAACTGTAATCTCTTCAATACTGTTTCCACTGAAAGCATAAAGCAAAAGAGTGGCTACTGCTGCTGGCATTACAAGAACAATATTTGTTTTGAATTTGCTTCGCATGGAGCAACCTTGTGTCTGTGTCGCGGCTATTGTGGTATCCGATATAAACGAGAGATTATCGCCAAAGAACGAGCCTCCTACAACAATTGCAACCAACCATGCTACATCGCAGTTCATTTGTGTAGCAAGTGCTGTTACAACAGGTGTCAGTGCAACAATCGTTCCCACCGATGTACCTATAGACATTGAAACAAAGCATGCCGCAATGAAAATTCCTGCTGGCAGGTAATTGCTGGGAATGGAGTTTAGCGTAAGGTTTACAGTGGCATCCACAGCACCCATAGCTTTTGCAAGTGAGGCAAAAGCTCCGGCAAGTATAAAAATCCACACCATATACATTATACGTGGGTTTCCTGCTCCTTGTGAGAAATGCTCAATCTTCTCATTGAGGGTTCCTCCGCGTGTTATGGCAATGGCATAAACCGACGCTGTCATAAAAGCAACGGCTATGGGAATCTTGTAGAAATCCCCGGCAACAATAGAGCCTGCAAGGTATATCGTAAGCAGTATAATTATCGGTGAAAGGGCAATGACTCCCTTGTGTGTGTTTATCTTTTGCATATATTTTCTTTTTCCGCTGCGAAGTTAATAAAAAACATAATAAGCATGGGCACAAGCCCATGCTTATTATATTATTTCCCTTCAAAAAGGGATAAAAACCTTCGTGCGTTATTTACTCATAAGTTTTACGCTACGTACAACATTGCCATCTTTCTTCACAGTCAAGATATATGTACCTTGTGCATTGATTGCAATCTGTACATTCTCGCCAGCGTTGATTTCAGCATCGGTTTCAGCAACCTTCTGTCCTGCAACTGTGTGAACGGTGATGTTGTAATTGCCGTTTTTAGCGAATTCGATGATAGCAGCACCATCAATGGTATATGTTGTAATTTCATTAACTGTGATTTCTTCAACACCGTCAATGTCGTCGTCACCTTGCTCAGGGTCTTCTCCCTCAACTTTGATAACCTGGAAAGTACGTTGGTCGCTACCGAGAGAGTTTGCAAGTGTCAATGTAACGACATAGTCACCTGAGTAGTTGTGCTTAACAATTGCAGAACCGGCTGTGTCACTACCGTCACATGCGATAATCTCTGCTTTCTTAACCTTCAATGTAGGCTTTGTAACAACGGGGAATGCAGTACCGCTGATGAAAGGACTACCTGATGTATAAACAGGCTCAACCCATTCAAAGTAACCTTGTCCCTCACTTGTTCCGGCTTTATAATCGTGCATACCGGCTTTTACATACTCTTTTGTTCCGAAAGAATTGAAGGTATAGTCGTCAGATGCTTTTGTCTCAAGATTCCAGAAAGCTGCAAGACCGCTTGGTAGGCTACTTGTCTTAATATCGCCCATAGACTTCTTGACATCGTCTTCGGTCATAACCTTGTTCCAAACTTGGAAGTTATCGATGACGCCGTCGATACCATTACGGCTGTGAGCACTACCTCCTACAGACAATACCTGTGATGATGTAATACTATATACATCTCCTTGGTAACCCGGGTCAGTGCTTTTGTAGGTGTCACCGTCTGTAGAACGGTTCCACTTGGTTAAATCCTGTTTTGTACCATTTACATAGAAGTGACAACGGAATTTGCCTTCTTCATTGTAGTCAAAGGTAAATGCAAGATGGAACCAAGAACCAATAGGGAGCTTAGTCTTCTCGAACTTGTAACGCAACTCGTTGTTTTGGGTAGCATCGCTACCACGGAATGTGAAGCTGCCCATGCTGCCGTCCTCGTTTACATTAACCCAAATCCAACCCCAGTCGGTCTTTGGCCATGCGTCGAGCTTGTTGGCAACAGCAAGTAACTGTGTCTCTCCCGGAGCGAGCTTGTTAATCTTCAACCAGAATGCTGTAGAGAACGATTTTTTACCTTCTATCTGCAAGTCGCCACACTTCACGCCAAAGCGTTTCTCCTGTAAATCTACACCTTGAGAACCGGCACCGTCGGCTTTGCGTCCTGTGTAGGCGTAGTTAACCTGCTCACCTACATTGATGGTTACGTCGGCTTCCTTGTCGTTTGCGGTGAAAGTGAGAATCTTAGGCAAAGCACCTGTGCCCTCGCTGGTAATTTGAATATAACCACCGAATGTACGTGTAGCGTTTACTCTGTTGCCATTCTCGTACACATTACCCTTAACGGTCAAGTTGTATGTACCGGTGCTTTCAAGTCCGTCTGCAACATAAATCTTCTTGCCTGTAGCCTCCTGAAGTTTAGTGCCCTTAGCGTCGGTAATAGTCCATGTGGCATCTTCGTGACGTGGGTCAACAAAAGAAATCTCAAAGTCCTCGTTGGGCTTGATAGTGCTCTTGTTTATTTGGATATTGTCGTTGTATGTATATGTGCCGGCATCCATGTAGCTACCCCAAGCAATGTCAGAATCGTTCTTCATGTCAAGAGATACTGCAGCAACACCAAGACGTACCTTGTTGGCCTTGTCGAGCTGCATAGGGATATTGTAAACCAAACCTGCCCAAGAAGTTGTGATACCCATAAGAATGGGCTCGCAACCCTCCTGCTGTGCATAGAGCTTGAACAATGATGTGTTCACGTCAATGTTGTAGCAAGGCTCTCCTGCTGCTTTGTTGTTCTTCATGTTGAAGATGATTTTTGCATCTACACCATTCTCGCTGAAAGCAAGTGCCTTAGTTGATGCAATAACAGGTGTTGCAGGAGCTGCTGTTGCTTTGCGAACGATAGAGAATTCGCCAAGGTACATATTCAAGTTCTTGGCATTGTCGAATTTCAATGCTACAAGTGCAAGCTCGCTTGCCTTGATATCGCTACCTACAGTGAAGCTCTTTTCTACCCAAATATCCTCGTCGGCAACGCTGCTGCTCTTGCAGATGGTGAGGTCGCCCAAAGATGTGGTTTCCTTGCCGGTAGCTGTGAGAACCAACTTGATGCTGGCACTACCTGCTACATGCTTGTAACGCAATGTGATGACGTCACCGTCCTTAACGGCGTACTTTGTCTTGAAGAGGTGTAGGTACTCGCTTGTGGTAGAACCGAAGATACGCAATGTTGAACCACCGACGTAAGCATCTTCCCAAGTGAATTCTGCATCAAGACCATTGCTTGCAACGTCCGAAGCCTTACCGCTTAGGAGTTTTGTACTGAACCACCAACGCCATGTGGGGAGGTAGTCCTGTACACCAATGTTATACCACTCACCGTTGTGTTGACGTTCGCCCTTCCAGTTAAAGAATATACCGTTACCCAAGTTGAAGTAGGTGATGAAAGGCTCTTCGTCAAGGTTCCAAGCAAGAGTACTCTTTGCTGTCATGAACGATGACATACCATGGAACGAATAGTTCTCGGCATTGTAGCTCAAAGAGTGTGTCACCTCGGGGCAGTTAGCCGGGTTACGTGTACCGCCGGTGAACCAACGCTCTGTACGCAACATATATGTACGTTGTTTAACATCTGCGTTAGAACCGAGCTCGTGGCGGCTCTCCCAGAACATGTTCTGGCTGTGAGCACCCCAAAGACCTATAGAGATAGGATAATTAGCCAAGTGTGGCCATCTGATGCCGTTTTTGGGTTCTCCTCCCTGCATGTTGAAACCGGCATATAGCTTGATGGGGTCGTAACCGATTTGTTTTGCATAATTTACCGAATTCTGTAGCAAAGTGCCTGAACTCCAGTTGTAGTTGAAGAACAAAGCAGCACCTTCTGCAATGCCGTCGTTGTGTGTACCGAATCCTTGGTCAAACATTATGGAACCATATTCCGATGTACCGTCGTACCAAGCATTTTCAAAGATAGGGTTGAACTGCAAAGACTTCTGTGTAAGTGCCTTGTGGAATGCTATCAAGTTGGGCATTACAGCTGAACTAGTAAACTCAGAGTTGTAACCAAGACCATCAAGACCATAGTAACGAAGGAACTTTGCTGCTTTTTCGGCATCAAGGTTACCTACAGCAAGCAATTCGGTATGCCAATCGCTTCCATAAAGACTACCATAAGGAACACCTGCGACCGATGATACAGCTACACCGTTTTTGTGAGCAACGTCGGCAAAGTTACCGGGGATACGTCCCTGCGGTGCTGTCCAGTTACCGTAGTGTGAAAGGTACTGCCACATGCTGAAAACCTCAGAGTCAAAGACGCCGTTAGGTATCGCGTTCTCTTTCTCGTCGTCGATAGGCACCCAGAAGAGAATCTTCTTGTCGTTGCTTTCTGTAATATCACTGCGTACCTGTGTGGCAGCATTACGGAAACGCTCTTTTGGCTTTACACGTGAGATAAAGAAGTTATCGTCTTCTGTTATCTCCTGACCGGGTGTCCAGTTGATTACTCTTTGGCTGAATTTTGTGCCAAATTCACCCCAATCGACATAACCTTCTTTGTACGATTGTGCATTGACGGTTAACGCCAACAATGCAAGGGTACTTAAAAATGTAATTCTTTTCATAAATCTTTAAATATGGTTAGTTAATAAATATACCTGGATATTTAGAAGTTCGGAGCGTCTATATCCCACCATAGGCGTGTTGCCTGCTCATCAGGTCCGCCAAGAGCCGGGATACCGGACGCTTCAACAATACCTGCAACAACAGGGTCTGTTGGAACCCAAGGAATACGGCGTATCATGTCACCTTGTTTAATAGAACCATCGCCATCGTCGGTGTTGAGTACAGGGAATAGTTTAGGATAACCTGTACGGCGTAATTCGGTCCAAGCTTCGGTTGAGAGTGGGAACAACGCGATATACTTCTGAGTGATGATTTTCTCAAGTTTTGTCTCCAAATCGTCTCCTTCGTTCCATTTCACACCAATGGTTGTAACGCTTGGCCAAGGCTCTCCGTCTCCCATGGGGTCTTCGCTTATGTAATCTTCCGGCTCTTCTTTTGCCATGTATTCGTCTAAGTACAAACTGTAATCAGAACCGTACATAGGCTCTTCGAGATAAGCATTTGTGATACCTCTGTTATAGAAGAATTCAGCACTTCCTCCCATGTTCCAGCCACGTATTGCTCCCTCGGCACGTAAGAAATCTACTTCGGCCCACTTGATGAAATATGCCGGACAATATTTGAATTCAATAACGTTGAGGCTCAGAGTTGAATAGCCTTGACGCTTGTTAATAGCCTGAGATTGTCCGTCGCCGACAAGCGTTCCGGAACGAATACCGCAAATGCGTGTATTAGCTGGCAATACATCAACACCGTTCTTGTGAGGAATATCGTATGCGTTTGGCAAGAATACGTATTTTGCATATGGGTGGTCGAGGCTCATCAGCAAACTCTCAAAAGAGGCCGACAGACGAAGGTCGTTCCACTGTGTTGCAATATCTTTAAGAGGGTGTATAAAACCGCTTATCGCAGGGAATATACCTTGCTGTTCGTTTACACTTTCTATAACGCCCGATGCAACGGCTTCCTCTGCCCATTTCTGTGCAGTCGCAGGGTTCACCTTGACAATGTGCATTGCCATACGTAGCTTGAGCGAGTTGGCGAGCTTGATGTATGATTTCATGCTGAAATCGCCTTCAAAAAGACCACGGCTTGTCTGGTTATATTGTAGCAGAACCATCTTAATCTGCTCTTTGTACCATTCGGGACGTGTCTCATCGTAATGTTTGAGGCAGGCAATAATGGTGTCGAGGTTCTCGACTATACCAAAGTAAATTGTCTCCAAATCGTTGTATTCCGACGGCTCTTCGGAATTCTGCTTGTCCTCAAGATATGTGAAAGGTCCTGCGAGGTCGGCACGCTCTTGTGCTATAAGGCTATAGTAAAGGAGGTTAATTGCCTTCATCTCGGGAATAGAGTCTATCATGGGGTGGTGCAACAATGGCATGATAGCATTTTTTGCCATGGTATATGCACCAAGAGCATTGTCGTTGAACTCAGCCGAAACGTTATAGGTCGATGTGTGTGTACCGTACATAAAGTCCTTGTGAGGAATTGTGAAGTACTGTGCATAGAGGTCGGGGCCAAGGCTATACTGACGTTGGTAGGCGTGAGCACCGGGCAAGCCTCCCTCTTTACCGCCACGGATATTATACTGTCCGGCAAGTGCCTGATAGAAATAGGTTCTGAGGGAGTCTATCGCTGTTCTGACACCCTCTTCTGTGGGTTGGTTAAAATAAGGTATGCTATCGACGTTACCGATGTATTGGGTAGTCTCTGTTTGAACAACATTTGAATTGCTCTCATCGCCCGGATCATCAAAGTCAAGGCACGATTGGGTAAGCAATGATGCAAAGAACAATGTTCCAGCTATTTTAATATACTTTTTCATAACATTCATTATTATATAATTCTTATTTGCTTATATTCTCTTAGAGGTTCAGTTTGATGTTGATACCGTAAGAACGTGCCGATGGATAGTTGAACACGTCTATACCTCCTAAGCCGTTAGCTGTTGACAATGATACGTCTGGGTCAACAGGAGCGTCCTTGTAAATAAAGAAGAGGTTACGTGCAACAAATGAGAGGCTCAAGTTCTTGTAGTCTCCAAAGAGGTTGCGGAAAGTGTATCCAAAAGAGAGTTCGCGGAGGCGGAAGTTTGTTGCATTATAGATGTAACTTGATGCATCGCTACTACCAACAAATGTGTAGTAATCCTCTACTGCAACAATATTACGGTTCTCGTTCAAATACATGCCAAGACGACCATCCTCGGTATAAATACCATTCTCTTCAGCATAAAGACGTGCCGCACCTGAACGCTCTGAAGCTCCGTATCTGTCAAGATAACCTTCGGTCAAAGAGATAACCTTGCCACCGATGCGTCCATTGATTAGGAAGAATAATGAGAAACCTTTATAACTGAATGTATTTGACCATGATAACTGATATGGGCTGTTGAGGTTTCCTGCATATTTCTGGAATTTCTTGTTCGACTCACGTACGCGGAGATTACCACCGTCGGTAACAGAAACATAACCACCGAGTGAGGGCTTGCCGTTTGTGATATACACATCACCGGCTTTGTTTACAAGTGTACTGATTACATTGCCGTTTTCGTCAGTGACAGGTGTAGTACTGTAATATGTTACATTTTTTATAATATCTTCATCTTCACCTGTTCCAAGAATAACCTCTTCTACAGTGTAAGCGTAAACATCCTCCTTGTAGCGTGTGAAGTCGGTTACGTAGATATCTCCGTATGAACCGCCTTTACGGTAGAGAACCTGAATCTTTCCGTTAGCAAGTGTTGTTGACATGTCTTTGCTGTTGCCTTTCTTGTCTTTGTTTGTCTCAACAATCTTGTTGTGGTTGTATGAGAAGTTTACACTTGTCTGCCAACGCCAGTTACTGTTGATCTTCCAGTCGTAACCGATTGTGACTTCGGCACCTTGGTTGCGAATAATACCGCTGTTTACAGGTTGTACCTTACCGTTTGTTCCTGCAATTTCAAGGTATGAGTTGTGCATTGCTGAATTATAATAGGTGAGGTCCAAAGTGAGGCAATCACGCAAGAACTGCATCTCAATACCGGTTTCGAATGATTTTGTCTTTTCTGGTTCAGGAATAAAAGAGTTTCTTGAATTTGTAGCTGCTGTTCCAAGAGCCTCGTTTATGCTTACTGAGTTGTAGTACAAGTTAGGAATAGAGTTACCTACCTCAGAGTAGCTCAAACGATATTTTGCATAATCCCACCATTTAGGCATCTCAAAGATTTCGCTAAGAACGGCATTGGCACCAACACCAAAGTAACCGTAGCTCTCTTTTGTTCCCAAGTAGGCAAACTGCTTGAACGGACGGTACCAGTCGTGACGGTACGATGCATCAACGAATACTACATCACCCCAACCAACTTGTGCTGTTGCAAGTATTGCCTGGTCCCAATTAGAACTCTTGCTCTTGCTTGTTACACCGGGGCCACCATAGCTTGGCTCAAATTTGTTTATAGCAGTAGGGATACCATAAGATACTCCGTCTCTTGTCATGTCAACAGTTGCTGCTCCAATATATGTATTGGTGCTTTGTCCTTTCAATGTGTGGCCTACATAACCAGCCGATGCTGATACTGACCAATCTTTTGCGAACTCCTTATTATAAGACAACATATAGTCGGTATAAATCTCATTTGTACGACTGTTGTTCAGGTAATAAGTACCATAGCGGTACATCTCTACAGGGCCCCATGTAGAAGCGTATGTACCACCTTCGCTCATGAACTTTGTATGGTCAATAGATACGCGAGCCTGGAAATTCAAACCGTCAAAAAGCATTACACTACCATTGAATGTAGCCGAGAAGCGTTCTTCGTTGCTCTCGCCTTGGTTCATGTTTGTAAGCCAATAGGGGTTGTTATACATAGGTGCTTGGAAGGCATACTGCTGCATAGGTCCTTTCAAGAGTACATGGTCGGTGCGTTTTTCGTATTTACCATCGATGTTCTCGTAATAAGACTGTGTTCCGTTGCCCACTGCATCGCCCGATGACCACCATTGACCTTCGGAGTTGTAATTGTTCTTATAGTAGTCCATATCAACGTCGCGTGGTGTTGTGTATAGGTGATAGATTGGGTTACCTACTGTACCACCACCCACACGGTTCTGTGTCTTTGCCTGGTTGTAGTTGACATTGACACCCAATGTGATGCGGTCCCACAACTTGTAGTTCTGACGGAACGCAAAGGTATTACGGTCGTATTGGTTTGAAGAAATCATACCAATAGACTGTGTGTTTGAGTATGATGCGTAAGTCTGAATCTTTTCTGTACCACCAGAAACTGACAAAGAGTTTGTTGCGTTGATACCGGTATTATAGAACTCTCTTATATCATCTTTTGCATAATTACGCATGTATGCCTGCATTATGCTGCCATCCTGGAAATACTGCTTGTCACCGGCATACTCGTAAATGTTTTGTGTTTTTTCACCACTCAAACGGTCACCCCAGCTGTCATACATTATTGAAGCATTGCCGTTGACATCGGTACGATAACTACCGTAAGCGTTTTGCAATCTTGGGGTCATGAGAGGGGTATCAAATGTTGTACCCGAATTGAATGTAATTTCCATCATACCCTCTTTACCCTTCTTTGTGGTAATCATGATTACACCGTTTGCAGCACGTGAACCGTAGAGAGCAGCAGCATTTGCACCTTTCAATACGTTCATCGATTCAATATCATCGGGGTTAATCATTGACAATGGGTCACCACCTTCTGATGCTCCGCTGTATGTGATGTTTGCAGCGTCGCTCACCTGTCCGCGGATACTGTTTGTCATAGGTACACCGTCAACAACAATAAGAGGTGCGTTCTCACCCATAATAGACTTGTTACCGCGAAGAGTGATTTTTGATGCACCACCAGCACCACCGGCACTTGGGGTAATGGTAATACCCGAAACTTTACCTTCGAGTGAATTGATAAGGTTTGCGTCGGGAGTTTTCATAAGCTCATCGGCTTTGATAAGCTGTGTTGCGTATGTAAGAGATTTCTCCTTACGCATGATACCCATGGCTGTTACCACAACCTCGTCAAGAGCAGTGCTCTCTTCTTTCATTACAAAGTTCAAAGCTCCACCATTCCAAATCTGGTCATCGCAGGTGTAACCCATAAGGGTTGCACGGATTGTAGAACCTTTCTTTACGTTATTCAACTCGTAGTTACCGTCAAAATCCACCATTGATGAATTTGTAGTACCTACAACATAAACAACGGCACCAAAAACCGGCTCGCCGTTCTCATCAACAATAGTACCTTTTACTGTTCCGTACTGTTGTTGCTGTACAGTTGTCGCAGCCCATGAATTTGTGGGCATAAAGGAGAATGTTGCTCCCAGGAATGTTGCCGCGATAAGCGACCTGCCTACATGTTTGAGTAGTTTCATATTTAGTTGGTTTATAGGAGTTTAGGCATGTAAAGTCCTTGCTCCAGTGTGTTAATTTAAGTTCTTTTAAGTGAATTTAAACCTAATATTTCCAATATCGTTTGTAAAAATAAACAAATATTTTGTTAAGTGAAATATTTGAATCTTTTTTTATAATAAATTATTATTATAAACAGAAAAGAACGCCTTGAAGGCGTTCTTTTCTGTTTATGTTTATTCGGCATTACTTTATTTCCCAGGTTTCGTTGGTTTCAAGCAGTTCGCTGAATGTGTGATATTTCTTGTTTTGCTTCACCTCCTCTACTTGTGCATGTACAGCTTCATTGTAGGTTGTGGCATTGACATCACGTATGATGCCTAAAGCAACAGGGAAGTCAGGGCCTTCCATGAGGGCAAGTTTCAAGTGCAGAGTTGTATCCTTGCAATGTGCGTCATGAACAAGAATGTCATTTTCTGTTATTCCGTTTTCGCCAATCTTTACCACTTTCAAACCGAATCCCTCTTGCATCAAACCGAATTCACGGTTCTCGCCAAAAATCATAGGCTTGCCATGCTCAAGATAAATAGCATTCTTGGCACGTCCCTCTTTGGTATATACACTCTCATGTGTACCGTTGTTGAATATTACACAGTTCTGTAAAACCTCAACAACCGATGCTCCTTTGTGTTGTGCTGCAACTTTTAGGCAACCAACAGCAGCCGGCATGTCTGTGGCAACGCAGCGAGCAAAGAAATTGCCTCTTGCACCAAAGCATAATTCTGCCGGGCGGAACGGGTCTTCTACTGTTCCGTAAGGTGATGATTTGCTGACAAAACCGCGTACCGAAGTAGGGGAATACTGTCCCTTTGTGAGTCCGTAAATGCGGTTGTTGAGCAAAATCATGTTAAGGTCGATATTGCGACGTACTGCATGTATGAAATGGTTTCCACCAATAGCAAGGCCGTCTCCGTCTCCCGAAATTTGCCAAATTGTAAGGTCGGGATTTGCAAGTTTTGCACCGGTAGCAATGGCTGCCGAGCGTCCATGAATTGTATGAAAACCGTATGTATTCATGTAATAGGGTAATCGAGAAGAACAACCGATACCCGAAATTACTGCAATATTGTGTGGGGCAACACCCAATTCACCCATAGCCTTGTGCAAAGCACCAAGGAAAGAGTGGTCACCACAACCCGGACACCAACGTGGCTGTCCGAACTTATAATCTTGTGCTGTATATTCGCTCATAATTTAACCCTCCATGATTTTAGTGAACTCCTCAACCAATGTCGCTACTGTGAAAGGCTGTCCTTTTACTTCATTGTATTGGTGTAGGTTGATATCTTTTATCTTTGTGCGGAGATAACCTGCAAATTGTCCCATGTTCTGCTCGGCAACAACGATTTTCTTGTACTTACGCAACACTTCGGCTGTGTTTGCCGGTAGTGGATTGATGTAGCTGAAATGTGCAAGGGCTGTCTTTTTGCCCTCTCTGTTCATCTGTTGCATCGCTTCGCACAAGTGACCGTATGTGCCGCCAAAACCAACTATAAGCAGGTCGGCATCCTCGTTACCTTCGACCTGTAATGCAGGAATGGTCTGTGCAATCTTCTCAACTTTTCTTGCACGTGCCTCAACCATACTGTGGTGGTTGGCAGGGTCGTTGCTTATAGCACCAGTTGCCGCACTCTTCTCCAATCCACCAATGCGGTGTGCAAAATCAGGAGTTCCGGGAACCGCCCAATAGCGTACATCGTTTTCGGGGTTACGCTTATATGGGCTCCAGCCCTCTCTCATGTCGGGAGTAACGTATGGTGGAACTATGTCTGGATATTTCTCAATGTCGGGTAGCTTCCATGCTGCTGAACCGTTGGCAATGAATGCATCGGAAAGCAAGATAACCGGTGTCATGTGCTCTACAGCAATGCGACACGCGTCAAAAGCCGCATCGAAACAGTTTGTGGGCGATGTTGCAGCAATTACCGGTATGGGGCTCTCGCCGTTACGTCCGTAAAGTGCCTGCAAAAGGTCGGTCTGCTCACTCTTGGTGGGCAAGCCGGTTGAAGGGCCACCACGTTGTACGTCAATAATTACGAGTGGCAGCTCTGTTATTACAGCAAGGTTTATAGCCTCACTCTTAAGACATAAACCGGGACCCGAAGTTGATGTACATGCCAACGCACCTGCGTATGCCGCACCAACAGCCGATGCACAACCGGCGATTTCATCCTCGGCTTGCATAGTGACAACACCCAAAGACTTGTGCTTTGCAAGTTCGTGAAGAATATCGGTTGCGGGTGTGATAGGATATGAGCCAAGGAATAGCTTCATGCCGGCTTTTTCTGCTGCGGCCATAAGACCATACGCTGTAGCCTTGTTTCCATTGATGTCCATGTATCGGCCCCTCTTTTTATCGGTATCGCTCTCAATGCTGTATGTGTGTGAGATTGCTGTATGTGTGTTGTGTCCCATGTCGTAACCGGCACGCAAAACCTTGATATTTGCCTCGGCAACTTCGGGTTTCTTGGCGAACTTTGCCTTTAGTCTGTTCTCGGCAAGAGACAAATCGCGGTCATATATCCAGCATACCAAACCGAGTGCAAGCATATTCTTGCAACGCAGGATGCTCTTGTTGTCCATACCACTATCTTTCAGCGTCTCTTGACATAAAGATGTGATGGGGCAGGGCACAACTTCGCATGTTATACCCAATTCCGCAATTGGATCATCGGTTTTGAATTCTGCTTTCTGCAAATCCTTTTCAGTGAAAGAATCAGTATCTATGATGATTGCTCCTGTGGGTTTGCAATATTTGTGTTGCATTTTCAATGCTGCCGGGTTCATTGCAACAAGAATGTCACACTGATCTCCAGGTGTAAGAACCTTATCGGAACCAATATGCACCTGAAAACCCGAAACTCCTGTCAGTACACCTTGTGGAGCACGAATGTCAGCAGGGTAGTCGGGGAATGTACAAATGTCGTTTCCTACGATTGCCGAAATAGTGGAAAAAATGCTTCCGGCCAACTGCATACCGTCGCCCGAGTCTCCGGAGAAACGAACAACAATCTGATCTACTTTCTTTGTGTTTGCCATAATATGGTCTTTGTTATTGTAAATATATCTTTGCCAAATTTCGTAAACAAATATGAAATGATGAAATTTTTGTAGAAGAATTTTAAAAAGGATAATAAAAATGGGTTTTTCAGGTATCCCGAAAAACCCATTTTGTACTTTATTTTCTGTACTCTATCTTACATTTCTCCCATACCGTCCATGTCGCCGTAGCCGCTACTTGGCATCTCTTGCTGTTTGCGGTTAGGCATCTTGGCCTTCATGTTACCAAAGCTGTAGGTGAGGGTGAAACTGAATGTCCTGCCACCGTGCGAGCTTTTTGAATCGCGTGTGAAGAAGTCGTTGCTTGTAACAGTGTGCCAACCACGTGAATTGAACAAGTCGCGGGCGTTGAGGCTCAAACTCCAACCCTTGTTGAACATTTTACGTAGTCCCAAGTCCATCATGTAACTTGGCTTGCGGTAACCTTGTGCAACGATACGTCTTGCGTTGTAACGACCTGTGGCCTGCATTGTAATACCCCAAGGTAATATTACACTTGCTGTCATACGCATATTCCATGAGAAATTCTCATCGGCTGCTCCGGTAACAGTATGTCCGGCGATAGTGTAGTTGAAAGCATCGAGTTTGTAATAGAAAAGATTGACTGTTGTAGTAAGGTCAAGACGCTTGAACAGTCTGTTCTTGCCAATGATTTCCAAACCTGCCGACTGTGTACCTGTCACATTCTCATGTGTGGTATATATCACCTTGCCCTCGCTGTAGCTTATACGCTCAATAACGTCGCTTGTGGTGCGGTAGTAACCCGATATTGAAAGGGTATGGTCATTCCAGTTTTTGATGTAGTTAAGTTCGTATGCGTTGGAGAACTCCGGTGTCAGATTGGGGTTACCGAATGAGATGTTCGTTGAGTCGCTGATGTTCTTGAAACTGTTCAGCTGACCGCCCCAAGGACGACGTAGACGGCGTGTGTAATTGGCCTGAATCTCGTGTCCCTGACTAATCTCATAGCTTACGAATGCACTTGGGAACAGGTCAAAGAAATTCTTGTTCTCAAATCCCGGGATATTTCCACTCTCCTTCTCATTCCAACCGTATGACAGTGTCTTTATTCTCCAGTATTCTCCACGTAATCCCACTTGGAAACCGAACTTGCCCACACGTCCCGAATATGTTCCGTACAGGGCATGTGTATCCTGTTTGTAGCGGAACTCATTGTAAAGTCCTTTATCGACAACTGTATGTGCCTCGTCGGTGTATGTAATTACAGGGCTTTGGTCATCGGACAAGTCGCTTTTGTAACCGGCTTCAATACGGTGATTGTCGTTTATCTTATACTCGTAATCGAGTTTTATCTCGGTTGTGGCGTTTTTGTTCTTGCCATCCTGGAACTGGTAACTTGATACAGTTACGGTTGTATCGGCAATGTTGTAAAACTCGGTCTCCTGTGTGTATTCAGCCTTACGTATCTGTTGCCATGTGTGGTGGCTTACCGAGAAATCAAGGAAGTGGCTGTCACTCCAACGGTGTGTGTAGCCGAGTTCTACATTATACATACCCGGCTTACCTCTTTGGTTAGTGATGCGGGTACGTTTTTCTGTTGCATCGGCAAATGTCCCGTCGCTGTTGATGGGGCCACTCAATGCTGTAACAGTGTTATTGTTTCTGCCGCTACCGTACATACCCATGACATTGGCATAAATCTCATCTTTGCCGGTAAAACGCCATGTTACACCGGCACGAGCAAAGATATTGCTCGGGTTGTGGAGGCCGTTTGTTATCTGGCTTTGATAGCTGTTGTCGTTGGAGTATTCTGTTGTTGTTTCGCCTTTGTTCTTGAATCGCATGTTACGGTAGTTGAGTCCTGCGTATGCATCAACTTTTCCGCTGCTGTAATTGAAGTTGCCACCGGCGTTGAAACCACCTCTTGTATCTGCACCGGCTTGAACACTACCGTAGTAACCGGCTTTGCGGTCACGTTTGAGAACAATGTTGATTATACCGGCTGTACCCTCGGGCGAGTGTTTTGCCGAAGGGTTTGTAATAACCTCAATCTTTTCGATAGAACCGGCAGGTAACTGCTCAAGAATGTCGCCTTGGTTGTCGGCAGTCAAGCCGCTTGCCTTGCCGTTAATCCAAACGGTAACACTTTCACTGCCACGAAGCGAAACCTTACCTTCGTTGTCAACTTCTACCGAAGGTATATCGGCGAGTACATCGCTTGCCGAACCGCCCGTTGTGGCAATGTTCTGATCTACAGTAAAAACTCTCTTGTCAATCTCAAAACTCATCTGCGAGCGTTGCTCTGTCACAACCACCTCTTTTAGCAGTTTTCTGTCGGCTTTCAGTTTGATGATGCCAACATTACACTTGGGTGTGTTCTTTGTGATATTTACGCTACGATTGTCGTTGAGATAACCTACAAAAGAGAGTTGTATGGTGTATTTCCCCTCTTTTACATTATTTATAATAAAGCTACCGTCATCCTCGGTGTTACATCCAGCAACAGGAATGGTCGCTCCTTCGGGGATAAGTGCTACGGTAACGAAGCCGAGTGGCTCGCCATTCTCATTGTCAATAACCGTACCGCTTACTGTTCCACTTGTCTGTGCCACAATAGTTATTGGCAGAACAAGCAACAAAAGTGCCAAAAATCTCTTCATCTATATAATATCTCTATTTTTCTGTTTGTTATTGTTCAAGGATGGTGGTTATGGTTCCGCTTATTTGCAATAGTGATATCTCACAAATCTTTGCGTTGTATTCAACGGAAATCAGACGCTCTTCGGCGTCGAGCAGGCTCTGCTGTGCTTCACGCATCTCAATACCTGAAAGGTCACCGAGCATATAACGCTCTTTGGCAATCTCGTGGTTTTCTCTTGCTGTTATCACATTGACTCTCTCAAGGTTCAACAGTTGTAGATTGTTCTGGTAAGCCTGCCACAAATTACCTATATCGGCCTTTAGTGACAGTTCTAACTGCTGACGCATGAGTTCAATGTTTTGTATCTCAATCTTTGAGTTCTTTATTTGTCTGCGACGGTTACCGTCAAAAATGTTGAATCCGAGAGTTACTCCGGCATTACCTCCCCACTCTCCACGCTGGATATAACTGTTTGAACCGTATCGGTTGAAACTGTAGTCATAACCGGCATTGAGTTTTACGTATGGATAGTTACGTGAAAGCACTTTCTTGTAGTCGTACTTTGTCAACATGATATTATGGTCGGCAAGCAATAGGCTCGCATTGTTTTCAAGCATGCCGTTCCATAACTCCACGAAATCAAGTTCTGCATTTATTATGATATCGCTCTCTTGTGTCTCAATGGGAGTATATACCTGGTCTATTGCCATCATCTCATTTAAGGCGATACGTGATGTGATGACAATCTCCTGCTGCTTCATATATTGGGCACTGTCGGCATTGAAATCGACTTTTGCCTGTTGGTAGTCAAGACGTGAGAAGTTACCGATATTATATCGCTCTTCTACAATACGCAGACGCTCCTTAGACAACTGTACTGCGTTGTAGTAGTTGGTGAGTCGTCGTCTTTGTTGAATGAAATTGTAATATTCTGCAGCAAGGTTTGCAATGAAATCCTCCAACTCAATACGTGTGTTGGTCTCTCCCATGCGTTCCAATTCTTTCAACTGCTTGTAGTTGGTAGTGATGTTGAAACCGTCAAAAACAGTCCAATTGAGGTCTATTCCGGCTCTTGCAACTTGGTCAAGAGAATTACGTGTTTCAACAACCTCACCGGTAGAACGCATTTTTGCATTGTTGCCCGACAATGATGCATCATATCCGGCCGACAAGTCAAGTGTTGGCAGGTAGCCGGCATTGGCAACCGTTGCGTTATTGTGTGCAATTTGTTCTTTGTTACGTGTTATGCGTATCGCATAATTGTTCTCAAGTCCAATTTCAAGACACTTGCCAAGTGTATATTGCTGTGCATCGGCACTTATATAAAAAGCTGTTGTAGCAAAAAATAAAATAATCAATCGTTTCATTTCTCCTCCTTTTTCTTACGTTCAGTTGAAATGTAGCTGTATATCGCAGGAACGATGTACATTGTCAGAATGGTAGATACAATCATACCGCCGACAACCGATGTACCCATGGCTATACGTTGGTTGGCACCCTCACCGGTGGCAAACATAAGCGGTATAAGACCCAATATTGTCGATACGCTGGTCATGAGAATTGGACGCAGACGCTGTAGTGATGCACCTTTGATTGCATCCATTTTGCTATCTCCACTTTCTTGTTTCTGGTTAGCGAACTCAACAATGAGGATACCGTTTTTAGCAACAAGACCTATAAGCATGATTATACCAATTTGACTAAAGAGGTTCATGGTTATGTCGTTGCTGTTCATGAATATCAATGCTCCCGCAATAGCCAAAGGCACTGTAAGCATAATAATCAATGGATCCTTGAAACTCTCGAACTGTGCGGCAAGGATAAGATAAATCAATACAAGTGCAAGTATGAACGCGAACATCAAGCTCGAAGAACTCTCGCGGAACTCTCTTGAGTCACCGGTCAGTGCGGTGCGGAATGTCTCGTCAAGCAGTTCATCGGCAATCTTGTCCATCTCGTCAAGTCCGTCGCCAATGGTGTAGCCCTCGGCAAGTCCTGCCGAAACAGTTGCCGAAAGGAAACGGTTGTAGTGATAGAGTTTTGGAGGTGCAACGGATTCTACAAACTCAACAATGTTGTCGAGAGGAATCATATCTCCGTTGTCGCTACGAATGTAAATTGATTTTACACTTGTAGGAGTGTTGCGTTGCAGACGGTTTACCTGACCAATAATCTCATACTGCTTTCCGTTCATGTAGAAATATCCCATACGCTGACCGCTAAGACCATATTGCAAAGTTTCTGCAACATCGCGTACGCTTGCACCCATTGTGCCTGCCTTGTCGCGGTTGATGTTTACACGAACTTCGGGGCTGCTGAACTTCAAATCAACATCGGCCATTCTGAATACAGGGTTGTCATGAACCCTGCGTAGGAATTCAGGCAATACGTCCTGTAATTTTTCAATACTTACCGATTGAAGTACATATTGTACAGGCATGCTTCCGCGTCGTCCACCAAATGATGACTGCTGCTGTACAAAGGCACGAGCCTTAGTCTTTGAGCCAATGGCATCGGTCAGTTTCTTTGCAACATCCATCTGTGAATAGTCACGCTCGTTTATATCCTTTAGTGTGATTCTGATGTTACCGCTACCGCTTGAAACACGTGATGTTACCGAAACGGCATCAGGAACAATAGAATCTACAAGATGGTTGATGTCCTCGGTGTAGTCACGCATATATTCGTAGCTCACACCCTCGGCACCACGTGTGGTAATTGTTATTTGAGAACGGTCCTCGAGTGGGGCCATCTCGGCAGGAATCTCATTCCACAACCAGCCGATAAGTGCGAATGTTCCTAATGTCACAGGTATAGCAATCCATCTTCTCTTCAGGAATGCATTGAGTGATTTCTCATATATGTTATTCAATCCCACAAAGAATGGTTCGGTCTTGCGATAGAACCATTTCTGCTCCTTGCGTCGCTTCAAGATTTTAGTGGCAAGCATGGGAGTGAATGTCAACGCTGCAAATGACGAGATAACCACAGAACCTGCTACCACAAAACTGAACTCGCGGAACAAACGTCCACTTGTACCCTCCATAAAGACAATAGGGAGGAATACCGCAATAAGGGTGATGGTTGTTGAGATTACCGCAAAGAAAATCTCCTTTGAGCCCTCGATACCGGCTTTGAACGGTTTCATTCCTTGCTCAATGCGTATATATATGTTTTCGGTCATTACAATGGCATCATCGACCACAAGACCTACCGACAATACAATGGCAAGCATGGTAAGCACGTTGATGGAGAAGCCTGCAATATACATCACAAAGAATGCACCAATGAGCGATACTGGAATAACAATACATGGTATGAGTGTTACACGCCAGTCGCGTAGGAATAGGAATATGATGATGATTACAAGGATAAACGCCTCATAAACGGTACTCTTAACCTCATCAATAGATGCACGTATGAATTTTGTGCTGTCAAAACCGTATGAATATTCAATGTCGTCAGGAAGGTCCTTCTTCATTGTCTCCATACGCTCATAAACAGCGTTGGCGATTTCAATGTGGTTTGCTCCGGGCTGTGGAATAACCACTGCACCAACCATAGGAACACCGTTCATCTTCATGTAGCTCTTTAAGTCGGCAGGGCCAAGTTCGGCATAACCGATGTCGCTGACACGTACAACATTTCCATTATTGCTCTTTAATATGATGTTGTTGAACTCCTTTGCGGTGTGCATCTGTCCCATGGTACGCAAGGTAAGTTCCATGGTGTTACCCTCAATGCTTCCCGAAGGCAGTTCGACATTCTCGTTTGTTACAGCATTCTTGATGTCGATAGGTGTAATACCGTATGCAGCCATCTTGACAGGGTCTAACCAAATACGCATTGAGTAGCGTTTTTCTCCCCAAATCTGTACGCTGCTGACATCAGGGATTGTCTGCAACTGCTCTTTTACGGTAAGGTCGGCAATTTCGCTTAGTTCCAAAAGTGAACGTTTGTCACTCTGTATTGCTACCATAAGTATTGGTGTTGCGTCGGCATCGGCCTTGGAAACGGTAGGAGGGTCGCAGTCGCGTGGAAGGTAGCGTTGTGCTCTTGACACCTTGTCACGAACATCGTTTGCTGCTGTCTCAAGGTCAACCGACAACTCGAATTCTACAGTGATACGGCTCTGTCCCTGCTGGCTTACACTCGAAAGTGAACGGATACCGGGAATACCGTTGATGTTCTGTTCGAGCGGCTCGGTAATCTGGTTCTCTATTACGTCGGCATTTGCTCCGGCGTAACTACATGTAACAGAGATAATGGGGTTATCGACCGACGGGTATTCGCGTACTCCGAGGGTATTGTATCCGATAAGTCCGAACAGTAATATTATTATAGTAAGCACGGTTGCAAGTACCGGCCTGCGTATGCTAAGTTCAGATATATTCATTGATAAACTCTTTTATATGTGTTATTCGAATGATACAATTTTAACGGCACTGCCTTTGCGTAGCTGTAGAGTTCCTGATGTAAGGATAGTGTCTCCAATCTGTAAACCTTCAATAATCTGTACCTCTTTCTCGGTACGTATGCCAATGATTACATCCACAGGCTCTGACTTTCCGTTACGATAAACAAACACCTTGTTCTTGCCCATCTCTGGAACGATAGCCTCAGAAGGTATAGCTATAGCATCTTTGATCTCTTTCTGCTTTAGACGTATGTCGGCATATTGACCGGGCAACAGTTCACCGTCTTTGTTGTCATAAATGGCACGCACAACCAAAGAACGTGTCTCGGCATCCAATGTCGGTTCTGTTGCATATACCTTTGCCGAATAAGGGTTAATCTTTCCGGCAACAGTGAATTCAAGGTTAGCTCCCTTTTTAATGTCCGAAGCATAACGCTCGGCAACAGAGAAGTCAAGTTTTATAGGGCTTAATGATGCGAGTCTTGCAACAACGGTTGTTGGTGATGCGTATGCACCCACACTTACTTGTCTAAGACCAATGATGCCGTCAAATGGAGCACGCAACTCAGTCATCTCTATCTGTGCTTTGATTTTTTCAATATCGGCATTGAGTGTGGCAAGTTCGGTTTTTACAATTTCAAGAGCCTCCTTGCTGACAGCGTCGCGTTGCAACAAAGCATTCTGTCGATAAACCCTGTCCTCGGCAAGTGGAATTTGTGCTTCAAGACGTTTTAATTGTGCCAAAAGCTGTGCATCGTTGATTTTTGCAAGCAATGTACCTTTCTTGACAAAACTTCCCTCTTCAAAAAATATATCAGTAATTTTACCCGATGACTCAAAAGACAACAGTACCTCCTCGCCCGGAACAAGACTTCCCACTACGGGAATTTCATCGGTAAGAAGATGTGGCTTTATTACCTTTGCATTTACGCTTAGAACTTTTTTAACTGTTTTTGTAGTGTTGTCAACATTTGTCAGCTCTTCATTCTGGCGTGGTATAAGTCTGTAATAACCATACACGCCGGCAGCAATAGCTATTGCGGCAACCAATGCCCATTTGAGTTTTTTGTTCATCTTTGTATAGTGTTTTTTTAGAGTTTTATTATTAAATAATATATATATTCTGCAAAGTTAGTAAAAAAACGAATGTAAACAGGTTAAAAAGTTGAACAATGTGATATATTGTAAACTCTTTTTAACAAATGGAGTAAATTTGTCCTAATTGTTGGATATTATTTAAAATAGAAAATTCCCAATAAAAGGGTGGTTGATAATAAACTCCTCTTTATTCGTTGCATTTGTCTTAATTTTTACTACCTTTGCATCTTGAATATGCTAAAAACGAAAAGAAACAATATTAACAAAAAACAGAATATATTATGATTAATGCTCAAGACATTAAAATTGGTACTGCAATCCGCATGGATGGCAAGTTGTATTTTTGCATAGATTTCTTGCACGTAAAACCAGGTAAGGGTAATACTTTTATGCGTACAAAACTTAAGGACGTTGTTGACGGCTATGTATTGGAGCGTCGTTTCAACATCGGTGAGAAGTTGGAAGATGTACGTGTAGAGCGTCGTCCATTCCAGTATTTGTATCAGGAGGGTAGCGACTATATCTTCATGAATCAGGAGACATACGAGCAGGTGCCCATCGCTGCAGACCAGATCAATGGTGTTGCTTACATGAAGGAAGGTATGACACTTGAGGTTGTTACCGATGCATCTACTGAGACTATCCTTTTTGCTGATATGCCTGTAAAGGTTATCTTGGAGGTTACTTACACAGAGCCAGGTCTTAAGGGTGATACAGCTACAAACACAACAAAGCCTGCAACACTTGAAACAGGTGCTGAAATCCGTGTTCCTCTCTTCATCAACGAAGGTGAGCTCGTAGAGGTTGATACTCGCGACGGTTCATACGTAGGTCGTGTAAAAGCATAATAGACAACGATTTGTTATACTCTATAATTGTTCCGGTATATAACAGGCCCGGTGAAGTAAAGGAGTTACTCGATAGCCTGGCGGCTCAAACGGTAAAACCATTTGAGTTGGTGATTATAGAAGATGGATCTAAAGAACGGTGTGACCATTTGCTTGGTCACTACCGTTCTTTGTTTGATATACACTACTATTACAAAGATAACTCCGGACGCAGCGATACTCGAAACTACGGAATGAAGAGAGCAAATGGTGATTATATGCTTTTCTTTGACTCTGATGTCATATTACCTCCGTTCTATTTCGAGAAACTGGAAAAAGCAATGGCTACTGACTATTGCGACTGCTTTGGTGGTCCCGACGCTGCTGATGACTCTTTCTCCGACATGCAGAAAGCCGTAAGTCATGCCATGACATCCTTTTGGACAACAGGCGGAATACGTGGCGGTAAGGCTGTAATGGAGAAATTCTGTCCCCGAACATTTAACATGGGACTCTCAAAAGAGGTCTATGAGAGAGTTGGGGATTTCAAGGATATGATGGGTGAGGATATTGATCTCAGCATCCGTATTAGGAATGCCGGTTTCAAAATACGTCTTATCCGTGATGTCTTTGTATATCACAAACGTAGAATAGATATGCACCGTTTTTTCAAGCAGGTAAATAATTTTGGTCAGGCGAGAATATGGTTGCAGCTTATACATCCGGGTTCGTTGAAACTTGTACATACAGCACCTGCTGTATTGCTTATTTCCGGTGCGATATTGTTGCTTGCATCAATTTTCTGTCCTTGGTTGCTCTTATTGCCATTGCTTTATGCGGTGTTGATATTTACCGACTCTTTGCTAAAAAGCAAAAGTCTTAATGTTGCAATATTGTCTGTTGCAGCGGCAGCCGTTCAGATAGCAGGTTATGGAACCGGCTTTTTGAAAGCTTTTTGGTTCAAGATGATACTGAAGCAACCGCTTGAGACAAAAGAGAATCTTACAAAACTTTATAATAGAGGTTGATGTCCGAAGTAGCTCCAAAACCATCAATAAAGATGTGGCCCGCGGATGAGCGTCCGCGTGAAAAGGCTCTCAGAAACGGTATCTCTGCTCTTACCAAGGCGGAGCTGCTTGCCATACTTGTTGGTTCGGGAACTCCTAATGTTTCGGCTGTAGAACTTATGAAATCGGTTCTTTCGTCTTGTGGCAACAGCATTTCGGAACTCTCAAAACTTTCAGTCGATGACCTGCGTTGCTTTAAGGGTATTGGTGAGGCAAAGGCATTGACCATTATGGCGGCGTGCGAACTTTGGAAAAGGCGTGTCGGTGAGGAGTTGGCAGGTCCGGTGTGTATAACATCGTCAAAAGATCTTTATAACTATTTTCACCCGATAATGTGCGATTGTTCCATTGAACGTTGCTATGTGTTGCTTATGAACACTCGTAACCGAGTGATTGACCATGTTTTGATAAGCAGTGGCGGCTTTACCTCTACAGCGGTGGATATAAGGGTTGTGATACGCGAGGCTTTGATGAAGAAGGCAACTGCTGTTGCATTGTGCCACAACCATCCGTCGGGCAATGTAAATCCAAGTCGCGATGATGATAACTTGACAAAGAGCCTGCAGGATGCATGCCGGGTTATGAATATACGTATGCTTGACCATATAGTAATTACCGATGGGGCGTATTACAGTTATAACGATGAATTACGAATGTAAAAAGTTATGGAAAAAATAGATTTGGAACAGAGTATTGTTGAGGTGATAAAGACTGTATATGATCCTGAAATACCGGTAAATATATATGATTTAGGTCTTATATACCGCATTGAGGTTGGTGAAGAAGGTGATGTTGAGATAGATATGACATTGACAGCACCCAACTGCCCGGCAGCCGATTTTATGATGGAAGATGTCAGAATGAAGGTTGAGGCTATAGCCGGTGTCAAGTCATTGAATCTAAATCTTGTATTTGAACCCGAGTGGAGCTATGACCTCATGACCGAAGAGGCTAAACTTGAACTTGGTTTGCTATGAAAAAAGTATATATCCTTTCCGATGCACATTTAGGTTCGTGGGCGATAGAACACCGTCGTACACACGAACGTCGTCTTGTCTCTTTTCTCAATAAGATAAAGAGTGATGCATCGGCGGTATATTTCCTTGGTGATATGTTTGATTTCTGGTATGAGTTCAAGTATGCCGTACCAAAAGGTTTTACACGCTTCTTGGGTAAGGTCTCAGAACTTACCGACAGTGGAATCGAAGTACATTTCTTTACAGGAAACCATGATATGTGGTGTCTTGACTACTTTGAAAAGGAGTGTGGCATGACAATACATCGCGAGCCCTGTTTAGTTGAACTGTATGGCAAGGAGGTTTATCTTGCTCATGGCGATGAGTTCTCAACAGAGAAGGCTTTTGGAATTCTCAGGGCAATATTCCATAACCGCTTTTTGCAACGTATGTTCTCTATGGTTCACCCTCGTTGGAGTTTGTGGGCCGGTCATGCTTGGGCACGTCACAGTATGATAAAACATAAGGTGAAAGGTGATACTCCGTTCCTTGGTGCCGATAACGAAGATTGTGTGAGGTTTGCCAATAAATATCTGCAGAACCATCCCTCTGTCGATTGTTTTGTTTTCGGACACCGTCATATAGACGTTGATTTGCCTCTTGGCGAAAACTCACGTTGTATATTCCTCGGTGATTGGATTTCTAATTTTGCCTATGTGGTGATTGATGGAAATACGATAGAAATCAAACATTATGTCGAAGGTGAAAAATAATGGGCTGTAAAATTACAGCCCATTATTTTATTCTTGTTCAATTCCGAATCCTGTGACATGTTGCAGTTCTACCCATGCTGCAGCCTTGTCAAAAAGAGCGTCTATATACTGCTGACGCATCTCATTCTCGTTGCGTTCTACAATAAGATAATCCAGGAACGATATTTCTCCCAACTCGTATGCCTTTCTTTTGTTTTCCACAACACGTTCCATATCACTTAGCATCTCTGTCGAGAATGTCTCGGCTTGCTTTGCCGAGTATTTAAAGTCGCTGTACGCCTGCATCACTTCGGTTTCAACCAATAGGCGTGCCTCTTCGGCCTCAATATTGGCCTGCTTAAGTAAAGTCTCATCAATCATGCGTGTGCCTTTGTTGAGGCTTGAGAACTTGAGCGGAATGGCTATGCCGGCTTTTAGCGTGGTGAAGTCAGGATTGCTGAAATTATATGTGGCACCAAGGTTTACATTCAATTCGGGACGTCGCTGTGCCTTGTTGAATTTGAGTCTTGCCTCGGCAATATCAGCCTGGCTGAGTGCCACCACAATGTCGGGGCGGTGCTGTATGGCTGTTCTTATATATTCACTTAGTGGTGCCGGTTCACCGCTTATTTCCAAAGTACCGGTTCCTCTCAATGTCTCGGCACGTGTGATATCCCCCATGAAATATCCCAACATTATGGCAGTTTTGGTTCTAAGAGCTTCGGCTTCAAGCATGGCGTTTCGGGCAATACCCTGTGCCATACGGCTCTCTAACCAGTTACTTTCAGCAATGTCGCCTTTGTGAAAACGTATGCTGTCGTTATTTGCCACCTCGGTGATATCGTTGTACATCTCCGTTGTCTCCTGTAGCATCATGTTCGCACGTATATGTTCAAGATAAGCGATTGTGGCATTGGTGCGGAAGTTGCGTATATACTCCTCGAGCAGTGCCAATGTCTGGCGTCGTTCCTTGTCGGCAACATCCATGCGTCCCTGACGCACGCCAAATGTAAAACTTTTACTTAGCTCGAATTCGATACCTTGTCCAAGTTCCTTTGACCAGTCTTCGTTGTTGGTATATGAGACTGCAAGAGTAGGGTCATTGTATATTTTTGCACTTTTTACACTCGCCTCGGCAATGTCAATATCAAGTTTCTTGGCTGTAAGTGCAATGTTATTGCCAAATACACGCTCCATGTACTCCTTGTATGAAATCTCTTGTGCCGTAGCCTGTAGCATCAAAAGAATGATTCCAGTAAGAATATATACTCTTTTCATCGTTTTTTATTGCAAAGATATGACGTTCTTATATTATGTAAAATAGTCATTATTGACCAAAAACACTCCCTTGTTAGTCCTGTACGAAAATACCCTTTTTCTTGGCAAGTTCAATGACATATGCAAGGGCCGGTTCGTGTTCGTTAGGAATTATTCCGTCAAGAATTGCATCCTTTACAGCACTCTTTAATTCACCTACAGCAGCACAAGGGCCCAAGTTGAATATCCTCATTATCTCTTCTCCGTTCACCGGTGGCTGGAAATTGCGTATTCGGTCTTTCTCTTCAATATCTTTCAGTTTCTGACGCACTGTCTGGAAGTTCTGTAAAAACTGTTTCTTACGTACTTCGTTCTTTGATGTGATGTCGGCTTCGCACAAAGTCATCAAATCATCTATGTCATCTCCTGCATCAAATAGCAGACGGCGTACAGCAGAATCCGTTACCTCATCATCGGCAATGGCAATGGGACGCATGTGTAACGAAACAAGTTTTGCCACATATTTCATCTTTTCATTTTGTGGCATCTTATAGTCACGGAACAGACGAAGTACCATCTTTTCGCCCACGATGTTATGATTGTGGAAAGTCCACTTCATTACAGGGTCCCAGCGTTTGGTCTTGGGCTTGCCAATGTCGTGAAGCAGTGCCGCCCAACGTAACCACAGGTTGTCGGTTTTTTGTGCAATGTTGTCAAGCACTTCAAGAGTGTGGTAGAACATCTCTTTGTGGCTGTAACCATTCTTTGTCTCCACACCCTGCATTGCAGTGAGTTGTGGGAAAATGATTTCGAGCAAACCGCAACGGTCAAGTTCAATAAAACCTTTGGAAGGAGTTTTGGACAACATTATTTTGTTTAACTCGTCGTTGATACGCTCGCGTGAGATAATTCTGATTCTCTCCTTGTTTTCGCAAAGAGCCTCAAATGTCTCATCCTCAATGTAGAAATTAAGTTGTGTGGCAAAACGTATGCAACGCATCATGCGTAGAGGGTCATCGCTGAATGTTATTCCAGGCTCGAGCGGTGTGCTTATTATGCGGTCCTCCAGGTCGAGCATGCCGTCGAACGGGTCAACAAGTTCTCCGAACCTGTCGCCATTGAGGCATATAGCCATTGCGTTTATGGTAAAATCTCTACGGTTCTGGTCATCTTCGAGTGTACCGTCCTCAACAATAGGGTTACGTGAGTCACGGTTGTAACTCTCCTTACGTGCCCCTACAAACTCAATTTCGTGGCCTCTGTATTTAACCTGTGCCGTACCGTAGTTGGCAAAAACCGAAATGTGTGCCCCTTTTCCTAAATTCTTGCTGAAAGCTTTTGCCATTTCAATACCTTTGCCCACAACGACAACGTCAATGTCGGTCGATGGGCGTTCAAGGAATATATCGCGTACATATCCGCCCACCACATAACATTCCAGTCCCAAACTGTCGGCAGTCTCCGAAATCTTACGGAAAATTGGCGTGTCAAGCAGTTGGCATAACTCTTCTCTTGTAGGCTTGTACATATATTGTTTTATGTTTTGTTGTTTTTGAGGCTTCGAAGATAGTAAAAAACACGGGATAATAGAAATGTAATTCATTAAAACGGTTCTTTTTAGTGCAAAATCGTCATCTAAATAGTACTTGTTCGGTAAATAATTCTAATTTTGCAAAATATTAAGAATATATTATAATATATTATTATGAAAAAGATACAATTTATACCGTTATTCCTCTTTTTGGCGTTTATACTCTCTTCGTGTGAAAAATCAGTCGAAGAACCGGCAAGAATCTTGCTGGATAAGGCACAAACACTTTACGAGGCAGGTAACTATAATAGTGCAAAACAGACAATAGATAGCATGGGAATATCATTCCCCAAGGCATATAAGACACGTCGCGAAGGCGAGATACTGCGTCGCCGAATAATGCTTGATGAGAAACAACGCGATGTGGAATATTTCACAGCTCTTTACGATAGCCTTGCTGTTCAACGTGACGAAATGGTTAAGTCATTTACTTTGAACAAGAACTCAAAGTATCAAGATGAGGGGTTCTACTTTGTTCCATCACAGTCTTTGGGTGCAAACCCCTTCAACAACTTCCTGCGTGCCATAGTAAAGGAAAGTGGCGATGCCTATATAATGTCATATTATCGCGGTAATAAAATAGGGTATAATACGGTAAAAGTTTCTTCGGGCGATAGCTTTGTTATTTGCGATGCTCCATTCTTGTCAAGATCCTATAAGGAATATGGCGTTTATAACGAACGTCGTGACTACAAGTATGGCAATGATGGCGGCATTATGGATTTTATTGCTGTTGCCGACGGTCCTTTGAGAGTAGAACTTCTTGGCGGAACCGAAAAGTGTAGATACACCTTGCGTAACGAAGATGCCATTGCTGTACGACGCATTTTGGAACTCTCAAAACTGTTGAAAGCTGTAAACGAGGCAGCGGCTATGCGTGATGAAGCCCAACGTGCCCTTGATTTTCTCTTGAAAAGCCAGGAACGCTCAAAGCAATTGGAAGAAAAGGAAATACAAAATAAGATAAAACCATGAAACGCATTAAACATCTATTTACAGCACTGTTGTTGCTGTTTTGTACGGTTGTCAACGCTCACGACTTTGAGGTGAACGGTATC
Source organism: Bacteroidaceae bacterium (assembly GCA_017647975.1). Lineage (GTDB taxonomy): Bacteria > Bacteroidota > Bacteroidia > Bacteroidales > Bacteroidaceae > HGM04593. The sequence continues at coordinate 62,363 of JAGCJL010000036.1, forward strand.
TACTACAACATCACCGATGAAACAAACAAAACAGTAGGGGTGACCTGTAGAGGACGTTACGATAGTGAATACTCCAACGAATACACCGGCAAGGTGGTAATTCCCGAGAGTGTTGCATATAACGGCAAGGCCTACAGCGTTACAAGTATTGGAGAACAGGCGTTCTCTAGTTGCCCCCTTCTTACCAGCATTGAAATCCCTAATAGCGTTACAAGCATTGGAGAGACTGCGTTCCGGTATTGCTCCGGTCTTACAAGCATAACAATCCCCAACAGCGTAACAAGCATTGGAGATGATGCGTTCTATGATTGCTCGGGGCTTACAAGAGTTACTATCCCCAACAGCGTAACAAGCATTGGAAATTCTGCGTTCTGGTATTGCTCCGGTCTTACAAGCATAACAATCCCTAACAGCGTTAAAAGCATTGGAAGTTTTGCGTTCGAATATTGCTCCGGGCTTACAAGCATTGAAATCCCTAACAGCGTTACAAGCATTGGAAGGAATGCGTTCGTTGCTTGCACCGGTCTTACCAGCGTTGTAATCGGCAACAGCGTTACAAGCATTGGACTTTGGGCGTTCGATAGATGCTCCGAGCTTAAAGCTGTGCATATCAGCGACCTTTCAGCGTGGTGCAGAATAGATTTCAGTGTTGATTCTTCTAACCCCTTATATTATGCCCATAACCTATATTTAAATGGAG
>JAGCJL010000037.1 GCA_017647975.1 Bacteroidaceae bacterium
CAAGGACCTCAAGTTCAAAGGCTCATCAATGGTCATCAAACGCGGTACAAAGGTAAAGAGCATCCGCCTTACCGAAAACCCCGAAGAGGTTGATTGCAAGATCGACGGCAGCAGCATCGTGCTGAAGACCTGCTTCTTGAAGAAGTAAAGGTTGATTTGAAAGACAAGAGGCTGACTCAAAAGTCTCTTTTTAAGACACCACACCCTCGCCATAATATGATCTGGCGAGGGTGTTTACTTTGTAAATATTACTTTTGGGTCAGCCTCTTGTTTATTTTATCTCAACTCCTTTAATTTGTAACCCTATGTTTACGGGGATTTTTTCGGGGTGTTCCGTAGCTCCTTTGCGTATGTAGCTTTTTTTGAGGTAGAGGGGCAGGAGCATCTTCTCATGCATGTGGTTATCGCTTTTGCCGTCGACGAGCTTTACCGCTACAAAATATTCTCCCGCGTCAAGGATTATGGTCTCTTGCGGTGATATGCAATACTCCTTCTTGCTGTTGCTTACGGCAATGTCGGCATAGATAGGGCGGTGTATCCTGTTATGGAACTCTCCTTTTTCCTCATCAATAGAGTATATGCTCACGCTCAGCTTGGCATCGTTGATCTTGTTCGACAGCACTGTGAATTTTATCTCCTCCACTTCAAAAGCGTTTTTGGTGCTGATGATTGAGCCTACCTCATTTCCCAAACTGTTTACATCGTATGATGTTGCGGCTCCGGCAACACGCATGCCTTTGTTGATGAGCTTCGCTTTCTTCCTTTTGCCGTCAAAGACAACCAGGCTGTCAAGTGCCTTGTATTCCAGCCCTATGACGATGTTCCTGTTGCTCATGAATGTCGCGGCTGCGATTTTAGCTTCGCTGTACGAGACATGGCTTACCGACAACGTGTCGTTGCACCCTTGCGGCAGAGCCAGTGTAAATCTACCCTCACTGCCGGTCAACGTGCCGTATCTTGTTCCGGGAACGCCAATTGTAGCATATTCCACGCCGATACCTTCGGGGTTCGTTACACGGCCATCCAGCACAATATCCTGTGCCTTGCAGACGATACCGCTCAAGAGTAATATTAAAAATATAATTCTCTTCATGTGTTTACTCTCTGTACTCTAAAATATCTCCAGGTTGGCACTCAAGAGCTTTGCATATAGCTTCGAGGGTGCTGAAACGTACTGCTTTTGCTTTTCCGGTTTTCAATATTGAGAGGTTTGCTTGTGTGATACCCACCTTCTCGGCAAGTTCTCCCGATGTCATCTTACGCTTCGCAAGCATGACATCTACATTTACTATAATTGGCATATCGCTTTACTTTTATACAGTCAGGTTATTTTCTTCAGCAACATCTACTGCAACCTTATATATAATACCGAATATTATAAACAGCAGAGTATATGTTATTGTGCCGTCATTTATCATAAGAGGGTTGTTTTCAAAGTGGAGTAGTGCTTGGTTGTCGGTAGCAAAGCTACCGATGAAATAACATACGGCTATCAGGAATATTATTCTTACATTTATGCGAGGGAAGAGTATGCCTCTCTTTATTGCAACGAGTTGTTTTACAAGGAATGTGATAAGCAGGGCGTTATATAATGGAGAGAAAATTACTCTGCTGTAAAATATCGCCGAACAGATAAAACGGGTTTCTTTCTCAAATGTCAGAAAGTTGTTTTCGGCTGTGTAGAGGTTGTAGCTTTGTACACATACCCATACGGCATTAAGTAAGCAGAAGAAAATTGCAACACTTGTAATGGCTGTTAAAGTTTTAAAGTTCTTTGTTTCCATAATCTTTAGTTTTTATTGTTTGTTGTGTTGCAAATGTAACAATGATTTATTGAAAAACAATAAAAATATAAAGAAAAACGATGTTTTTAATATTGTTTAACGATAAAAAGTTTTTTGTATTATGTAGGGATTTTACCAGAACTTTATGTCGCTATTTTTTCAACAGACACGAAGAATGTTAAAGATATATTTACTTTTTAAGTAAAATATACATATTTTCGCAATAGGTACACATTACATTATAGAATATAAACCTAAATTCTAAAACTATGGGAATACTGTTTCTTTTATTGATTTACTTCTTGGGTTTCAAGAAGTATCATGTTCGTATCAAGAATATTTCTGCGGCAAACCGCGAAGAGTTGACAAAAGTGTTGAAACATGAGTTTAGCATTACAATGGCCGAAGTTAAGACTATTCTTGAGAACGATTCTTATGAATTGCAGGCAGGTACATTGTTTGATGCTAAGACAACAAAGAAGAAGTTGAATGAGGTTGGTGTCAAGGCATCGCTGTTTACTAAATTCTTCTGGCAGAAGAATAAGGCGAAGGCCGGTGAAACTGCTGAACCTGCTGTAGAGGAGAATTTGGAAAACGCTAACAAGGAGTCTTGGGTATATCTTAACCAGATTCAGGAGATGACCAAGAAGAGAGGCAATGGTATTGTGCTTGAATTCACTTCGGCCGAGGACGCTATGGGTGTTGACGAGTTGCTTGACAAGGCCGAGGCAGTTGCCGATGCTCCCCGTGACGCTGAATACCTGGAAAAGCTGACCTTCTTCAGACAATCGGTAAGTTGGGCATTGAAAAAACATTGGGGCCATTCCTGGATGGTTATCGGTGGCGTGTTCGTGACAATTCTCATTCTTGGATTTTTCAGTCTTGACAATCAAGGCGATGTAAAAAAAATAAAAGAGGAGATAAAGGTTGTTGAGAATTGGGAAGAGGTTGATGATTTGGAGAACTTGGAGCGGCCAACGTCCAGAAAATATTATAACCTTGATAATGCTGTAGATATAAAATCGAACTTGATGTACGAATATTATGACCACTATACAGGTTCTTTGCACCTCGTTGAAAGTTACAAGGAAGATGCCGAAAAAGCGACATCAAGGTCAAAGAGGAAGTCGGCTCTTGAAACTGCTGAAAAATTTGAAAGAAAAGCTGAGAAGTGGTTGAAACTCTATGAAAAGGTAACCAAGATGGACTTTGATGATTTTCAGGACTATTATATTGATGTCTTGGAGGATGAGCTTGGTCGTGACAGGTTTGATGCACTGTTTGTGTGGACGCTGTTCTTTATCTTCCTGTTCATGACACCGCTGTATGTCTATGCCTCTTACCAGTATGGTTATGTGATGACCAAGTTCCAGGAAGAAGCGAAGTTCTTTGAAGAGATTAAGAATTGGGGATTTGGTATCGCGGCCTCTTTGTTTGGTGTGGGGCTTGCAATGCAGTTCTTCCCTGACAAGACGGTTACATATTATTACAGTAACGGAAGTTCTGTGACAAGGAAAGAGTATAACGAGGAGAATACCTTTGTAATGGTTTATAAAGCGGTGTATATTGCAATTGCAGTGTTTGTGATGTGCTGTGTATCTTGTTTTATAATGACTTTCCAGACAGTATTGTATCTTGGTAGCAATGAGGAATTCAAAGCCGGCTGTGCCAAATGTCTTGCCAAAGTCAAGGGCATGAAAAAATAAACCGTCAGTGTTTTGTATAATGTTACAGTCCGTCGTGTGAGCGACGGACTGTAATCTTTTTAATACCTTCACCTTTTTTGTGTCATTAATGCTTTATTCTACCCCAAAGGTAATTGTATAATTCTATGCCAATTAGCTGAGCATATAAATCCTCCCTTCTTTTTTAAACCTTTTTGACAGTGGTGTAACGAAAGCTAAATTATATCATCTTTTTTGTGATATACGGAATAAATTCATTATCTTCGCAAATAGTGGTTTAACCAATAAAAGAATATATCATGGAAGTTAAGAACTATATTAAAGAGAATGAAGGACGTTTCCTTGATGAACTTGCGTCGTTGATTCGTATCCCCAGTATAAGTGCAAAGGCAGAACATAAGGAGGATATCATCGCTTGTGCCAACCGTTGGAAGGAACTTCTTCTTGAGGCAGGTGTTGACAGAGCCGAGGTGATGCCGTCAACCGGCAATCCGCTGGTCTATGCCGAAAAGTTCGTGGATGCTTCGGCACCTACTGTACTTATCTATTCACACTACGACGTGATGCCTGTAGAGCCTCTCGACCTTTGGAATACCGATCCCTTTGAACTTGTCATCAAGGACGGTCATATCTGGGCTCGCGGTGCCGATGACGATAAAGGTCAGGCGATGATTCAGGCAAAGGCTTTTGAATATGTTGTAAAAAATAATCTGCTTAAACACAACGTGAAATTTATCTTCGAGGGTGAAGAGGAGATAGGCTCTCCAAGCCTAAATGCTTTTCTTAAGGAGAACAAAGAACTGCTCAAAGCCGATATAATCCTCGTCAGCGATACTAGTATGCTGGGTGCTGAGCTTCCTTCACTCACAACAGGCTTGCGTGGATTGGCTTATTGGGAGGTTGAGGTAACGGGTCCTAACAGAGACCTGCACTCGGGACACTTCGGCGGTGCGGTGGCTAACCCTATAAATGTTCTCTGCGAGATGATTGCCAAAATGACCGATGCCGACGGTCGCATAACCATTCCCGGATTCTATGACGATGTCGAAGAACTCTCAAAAGAGGAACGCGACATGCTCGCGTCAATACCTTTTGACGAGGAGAAATACAAGGCTGCCATAGATGTCAACGCTTTGCGTGGTGAGAAGGGTTATTCAACTCTTGAACGTAACAGTTGCCGTCCGTCGTTCGATGTGTGCGGTATCTGGGGTGGTTATACCGGCGAGGGTAGCAAAACAGTTCTTCCTTCAAAGGCTTATGCCAAGGTCTCTTGTCGCCTTGTGGCACATCAGGATCATGAGAAAATTTCTCGTATGTTTGCCGATTATTTTACCTCTATTGCTCCCGAATGTGTCAAGGTAAAGGTAACACCAATGCATGGTGGTCAGGGATATGTATGCCCCATAACACTTCCAGCATATAAGGCTGCGGAGCTTGGTTTTGAGAAGGCTTTCGGCAAGAAACCTCTTGCAGTGCGTCGCGGCGGAAGTATTCCCATCATCAGTGACTTTGAGAAGATACTGGGTGTAAAGACAATTCTCATGGGCTTTGGTCTTGAGAGTGATGCAATACACTCACCCAATGAGAACTTTAGTCTTGATATCTTCCGTAAAGGCATTGAAGCTGTGGTGGAATTCCACAAGAATTTCAAAGGGTAAGATAAAAAAAAGTGGTGACCGTGAGGTCACCACTTTTTTTTATCTTAAAAACATATTATGTCGTTTCTCGAATCCTATTGTGGTCTTTTCACCATGTCCGGGATAAACAATCGTGTTTTCGGGCAGGAGAAATAGTTTTTCCTTTATTGATGTTATCAGCGTTTCGTGGTTGCTGTCGGGGAAATCGGTGCGGCCTATGCTTTGGCAGAATAGAGCATCGCCTGTAAAGAGAGCCTCCGCCTCGGCTATGTAGTAGGCAAGGCTACCAGGCGAGTGTCCGGGAACAGCGATGACCTTTATTCTCTGCTTGCCGAATGTGACCTCATCGCCGTCGGCAAGAATTCTACCCAACGCGGGAACGCTCTCGTTGTATTGTATGCCAAATCGTGCGACACGCTCCTGAATGGTTTCGGCCCACTCCCAGTCCTTGTCGCTGGCTTCGGCCTTTACACCAAAAGTATCCTCGATGAACGCGTTGCCGAATACATGGTCAAAATGTAGGTGTGTGTTAAGGTAATGTTTAACAGTGAGTCCTTGGCTCTGTACGAATCTTCTTATGGCTTCTCTCTCATGAGGAAACCATGCACCGCAATCGATGATGACGGCTTCATCACTATCGTCCCACAATAGGTAGCAATTAACCTCTATAGGGTTTACAACAAATGTCTTTATCTGCATGCTTGTCAAATCTGAACATAAACAACTTTCTTATCCTTGAAGAATTCTTCATTGAAATAGCTGCTTACATCAGTTATCTCGCAGCAATTTCTGAATGCTTGTGTCTCGCCACTCATGTCACCGCCCTTGAGGCAGATGATACCGTTTGGCAACACATTCTTCTGCTCCTTTGAAATGTTCTTGCGACATATCTTGACAAGTTCGGGCAGTTGCATAACAGCACGGCTTACGACAAAACTGTATTTCTCCTTAATCTCTTCGGCACGGCTGTGGCTTGTTACAACATTGGTCAAGCCAATACTCTTGGCTATCTCAGCAGCCACGCGTACCTTTTTGCCAATACTGTCAACAAGGTGGAACTGTACCTCGGGAAACATTATAGCGAGAGGTATTCCCGGGAAACCGCCACCGCATCCCATATCCATGATTGTTGTTCCTGGTTTGAAAGTTATGTACTTTGCAATTGCAAGCGAGTGTAGTACATGGTGAAGATAAAGGTTCTCAATGTCCTTACGGGATATTACATTTATCTTGCTGTTCCAATCGGTATATAACTCATAGAGTGCATCGAACTGTGCTATTTGCTGTTCGCTGAGGTTAGGGAAATATTTTTTTATTGTTTCCATTACTTTAGTAAATCTTTCAGTTTCTCGTAGCTTATGTTTATTATTATATCTCCCATCGCATAGGGTGCGATGTCATATTTGTTGTATATGAATACAATCTGTTCTTTTTCCAAAATGTAATTGTTTGAGATATACATGTCGGCATTGGGGTATAGGTATCCATTTGACTTAATATCCTTGTAGTTATCTACATTCAGGTCGGCAGCCAGAGTGCTGACAAGCAGTGCTGTAAGAGGTTCTTCATAATTTTCTTTAAGTATGTCCTGTAATACCACCTCTTCACCGGTTGCCGGGTTAAAGTTCAGCACCGTATAATAGCTGTTAGGGTGTGCTCCCCCTGTAAATTCGTCCCACAATATGATATAGTTTATATAATCATTGTAGCCAATTTCTGCTTCGCCCGAAATGTTGTAACTATTATTCAACCAAATCATAGGCATTTCTCCCTCCTTACCGTTAAGATAATCGGGCAGGAATTCCATATACTCCTTTTGGCGTGTTTCAGCGAACTCACTGCATGCTTTTTCTACAGAGGCCTCGTTGCTCTCAAAAAGAGTGTATGATATTGTACGGTTTATATTCTCGTCGGCAGTGGTATTACCGGTTTTGACTAATGGTAATGAAATATCTAAAGTTAGGGTAGGCGAGTTCTCTGCCATTTCGCTTAACTTATATTTCTTATGCAACTCAAAGCGTGAGATACAGATATCCTTTTCAGTAGAATTTTCACTCTGAATTTTATTGTTGTTGCCTCCACATGAGAACAATATTGCAATAATAAAAGAAAATATAAATATTCCGCACTTTTTCATATTTCTATTGTTTATAATTCAACGGATAACCAAAGGTAGTGCATTTTGGGAACAAACACCAAATGGGAACTGTTATTTTTGTTGTTTTTAATTAAAAATAATGATTGTTTCCGGGTTTGCTTTGTATTCAAAGACCACGATGCTCTTATTGGAATCCATTGTCTTTAACAATTTAAATTTTATGATTATGAGAATGTGTCATGTTATTGCCTTTGCAGGAGGTTTGTTGGCTGGTGGTGTTATTGCGTTGATGATTGCTCCAAAGAAAGGTTCTGAACTACGTAAGGATATCAAGGATAAAATGCAGAATCTTAAGAAACAGGTCGATGAGACCATAGACCGTTGTACCGAGGGATGCTGCTGCAATGAAAAAGTCAATGTAACCATTGAAGAATGATATTTATGAGCATCGTTGAGATTTTTGAGAAATTCTGTGATGATGCACGTGAATATGCCAAAAGGAGCATAGACAATCAGAAACTCTCCCTTATAGAAAATGTTTCGATACTTTTGGGTGACATTGCATGCGGAGTAGTGGTGTTTATGCTCCTATTCGTGGTATTTCTCCTGCTACTTATAATCATGGCAGCAGTTCTACTACCGTTGATAGGTCTGTTGCCAGCTTTGTTTGCTGTGGTTTGCGTTACTGCTATAGTTGCATTGGTCGTATATAAGATGCGTGACAGTTTGTTTGTCAATCACTTTGTAAGGCGGTTATGTGGAATGATGTTTAAAAAAGATGATGAATGATTGAGAAAGAAAAATTACGCTCCATATCTTCTCTCAAGTCCCTGCGTGAGGCACGAATTGAGAACAGCAAAGAACTTTACAAATTACGTGACAGTTTTAAGTTCAGGCTTTTGAGTGTGAAAAATAGTTTTACACTTAAAAGTGTTCTGGATATGATAATAAGGGGATTTTTAAATAAGTGATAGATGCTATAAAATTTGTTGATGTTGTTCTAATGTATTTCTCTCCTAAAAATAGACAGTGTGACATTCGTTGCTCCCAAGAGGTATCAATGCTGTTTATTTTGGTTTGCTCAAAGTGGTTGTGGTTACCGCTGTTACGGGTGAAGTATCCGTCCGGTTGCTGAATAAGAATAATTTTTATAAACGGTATATACAAAAAACAGAGAGTTGAACCAACTCTCTGTTTTTTATGTATTGTCTGTTTTTTATTTCTCTGCGAATTTGCGTGCCTGCTCGGCAATAAGTTCTTCGTCCTCGAAGTAGTTTATTTTCATTGCACGGCGTACATCGTCGAGTGTTGATGCCGCTACGGCACGAGCCTCTTCGCAACCTTTCTTCAAGAGTGCATACACCTCGGGAATTTTCTGCTCCCACTCCTTGCGACGTGCACGTATTGGTGCAAGCTCTTCCTCAAGTATGGCAATGAGGAAACGTTTAACTTTGACATCACCAAGACCACCGCGACGGTAGTGTGCCTTCAACTCATCGAGGTTAGGGTATTCGGGGAGATACTTTTCAAAGTGCTCGGGCTTGCAGAACGCATCAAGGTATGTGAACACAGTGTTGCCCTCGACCTTTCCTGGGTCCTGAACACGCAAGTGGTCAGGGTCGGTGTACATGCCCATGACATGCTGGCGAAGCTCTTCTGCAGTATCGGATAGGTAGATACAGTTGCCGAGTGATTTGCTCATCTTTGCCTTGCCGTCTGTTCCCGGCAAGCGTAGGCATGCTGCGTTTGTAGGTAACAGAATATCTGGTTCTACAAGTGTATCGCCATATATACCATTGAAGCGGCGTGCAATCTCGCGTGCCTGCTCAATCATTGGTTGCTGGTCCTCACCGGCTGGAACGGTTGTAGCACGGAATGCTGTGATGTCCGAAGCCTGGCTTATAGGGTATGTAAAGAAACCTACAGGGATGCTTGTCTCGAAGTTACGCATCTGAATCTCGGTCTTTACAGTTGGGTTACGTTGTAGGCGTGATACTGTCACAAGGTTCATGTAGTAGAATGCAAGTTCGCAAAGTTCTGCAACCTGTGACTGTATGAATATTGTACACTGCGAAGGGTCTATACCTACTGACAGATAGTCGAGTGCAACCTCGATGATGTTCTGACGAACTTTCTCAGGGTTGTCGGCATTGTCGGTAAGTGCCTGTGCGTCGGCAATCATGATAAAAATCTTATCATACAATCCTGAATTCTGCAGTTCCACGCGGCGGCGTAGAGAACCAACGTAGTGTCCCAAGTGAAGGCGGCCGGTAGGGCGGTCACCTGTAAGTATAATTTTGCTCATTTCTTTTTTAATATTTTATACCGCAAAGTTACAATAAAAAATTACAATAAAAAAAGAGAGCAACGTTTTGTCACTCTCTTTTTCTTGGGTGGCTGATCGGATTCGAACCGACGACATTCAGAACCACAATCTGACGCTCTAACCAGCTGAACTACAGCCACCATGTTGCTTGTCGTTTTTCGAAAGCGTTGCAAAGGTATAAACAATTTATTTATTATACAAGTTTTGAGATGACTTTTTTAATTATTTTCTGTTTTTGTATCCAGTTTTGCCAAAACAAATATACATTTGTACTGTAAATTGGTAAATCATTCTGTTGATATTGTGAAACTATATATATTCAATCCCGAAAATGATCTGGCATTAGCCGATGGAACTGGAGCATATTCTGCACCTCCGGCAGCGATGCGTATAGCAAATGATTTATCAACTTTGCCGCTTTGGTATGGCGGTACCGATGGTAATGTCTATTTGCCAACTCCTTGGCATCGGGAATACCATGACACCTTGGCCAAACTGTTTCCTTTGGCATCTCCTTATACAAAAGAGCGGCTTGACAATGTCACAGCTGTTTCTCCATGGGGCTGGAGTATGCAACTCCACCGCAGATTGAAGCATTTGGGGTTGGATATCTCTTCAATGCCTACCGAGGACGAGATAAATGTTATTCGTAGCCTCTCAAACCGCAAATCATCAATAAAAATACTCTCCGGATTTAAAATGAGGGGTGTTGATACTCCTGAAAACCCTCTCTATTTCACTAATCCCGACGATGTGGCTTCTTATGTAAATACGCATGAACGATGTGTGATAAAAGCTCCTTGGTCGGGTAGTGGCAAGGGTATCATGTGGGGAAAAGGAAAGGTGGAACGTCCTTTAGAACAATTTTATAAGGGAATAATCAAACGTCAAGGAGGTGTTGTCTGTGAGAATTTCCTTGATGCTGTGATTGAGTTTGCAATGGAGTTTCATTATGAAAGTGGTAATGTTTCCTTTGCCGGTTATTCTCTCTTCACAACATCCAATGCCGCATATAGTGGCAATATTATTGCTACCGACAGTGATATTGAAAATTTCCTTACATCATATATTTCTAAAGTGTCGCTACTTTCTGTAAAGGAAAATCTCTCTGTAATATTAAAGGAATTGCTTGCAGGTAGTAATTACAGAGGCTATTTAGGAGTGGATATGATGATTTATAACGACAAGGGGAATATTCGCCTGAACCCATGTATGGAGTTGAATTTGCGTATGAATATGGGTATGGTGTCGCGACTTTTTTATGACAGCTATGTGCTGCCGGGCAAAGTGGGACGGTACAATGTCTCTTTTTACAAAAATAAAGGAGAGGCACTTGCGGTGCATGAGAAAATGAAACAGGAACATTTGTTGCGGCTATGTGACGGCAGGATTGAGAGTGGATATCTTAGTCTTGCTCCTGTAACAAGTGAAACTTCGTATATAGCCTATGTTATAATAGAAGAGGAAAAAAGTGTTTCCGCTTTGTATCTGTTTAAATAATGGGGCTGACCGGGTCCACTTTTAGGTCAGCCCCATTATTTTTTTACTCCATGTTATTTTTTACATTCTTTTCAAACAACTCCTGAAGCAATTCCTTGTTGAGTTGTTGCTCACTGTCCTTTTTCACCTCCTCAATGAAACTGTCGATGAATGTGTTGAGCTTCAACTCTAGAACGATGTAGTTGGTGTACTGGCCGTTCTCCTTGTTTACCCACTCGTCACAAACGATGTTTGCTCCCGAAATGGTCTTTTTTACGGTAATCTTTGACTGTTCGTTCAAATAGCTCTTTGAGAGACCGTTCTCACCGTTGTTTAGTACACTTGTGTATTCTTCGGTTATTCTCTCCACATTCTTCTCAAGCAGAGCAGCCAAATCGGCCGATGCTGACATCATAGCTTTCTTGCGTGCTGTAGTCTCGCTGTCCGATGTTCCTGAAGCCCATACGCGAATGGCATCATCAGCCTTTACACAATCGCTGCAAGGCATAACGTATGTCTTTACATTTGTTTTTTTTGTAGAACTGCATCCTGTCATGAATATTGCTGCCAAAATGCATGCAAAAATAATAAGACTCTTTTTCATGATGATTTAGATTTTCATTTTGTTCAACTTATTTGGTAATTCTCTTTTTGCTCTTTTCATAACTTCCCTGATGCACATTGATATTGTCTCTTCAACTGAATTGTGTTCAGGGGAAAGTACTTTAACATTGTTCAGATTGTATTCCATGAGGAACTCCTGAGTCTGGTTGTTGTATATCTTGATAATGAGTGTGCAGTAGCATGTGTTAAGGTTGTATGTACCGGTGACAACCTCTCCCATGTCAAGTTTTGTAGAGATATCGACAAAGCAGTCGGCAGCATCGGGGTCTTCTGAAATTTTGAAATATTTCTCGGACAGGATGTTGCTTATGTGTCTTTCAATACCTTCAAGATCGTTCTGGTCATTCACGTTTATGAACGCAGTTGTTGCACCCTTGGCAAGTACTATGGTCACCTTTGCAGCCGGGAAGTTGTTGCTACCAATGATTTCACGGTAACTCTCGGGTAGTGAAGATATAAAACTATCATCAATACCAATACGTATCTCCTGTATATTCTCATTTGATAGTATGTTGGTGATATAGAACTCTGCTGTACCGTTGTAGTCGGTGGCAATGGCCGGAGTAATGGTTCCGTCACCGTTGACAAATGTTGCCTTGAGCTTTACATTTGGTATTACCTCCCCATTTTTTGAAAGACATGCTGCCACAGGGATGTTTATGTTCTTGAATGTCTCGGCTTCAATGTTAGAGGTATTGGTTGTGATAGCCATTCCGCTAAAGACATTTATGTATGAATTATAAAGCTCGGATGGAATATTTGTCTTTTGGCCTTTTATGGTTGTAGTAAGCTCCATGAAAATCCAAGGCTCTACATACTCAAGTCCTTGGGCATAGAGCAATGCCGCTTGTGAGAGGTTCATCAGGCTTTCGGCTTCCTGACCTTTCTTCAGGTAGTCGAGTCCTTTATCAATAGCCTCTTTCTTGCGTGCATCAGCATTCTTCTTGTACTCTTTTTTATCAAGAGTACAATAGACATAGTATTTGCCGTTTCCTGTATGGCTATCCTTGATTTCAATACCTTCAATCCATGCAGTCATACTGTTCTTGACTTTCTCTTCAAACAGTTCACGCGATTTGCCGTCGAGGTCAACGGTTTGCATGAAAGCCTCCTTGTCAACCTTTGTGGCAATCTGTGATGCGATGTCGGCGTATGCGTTGGTCTTTGCGATTTCAATATAGTTGCTATCGCTGGTGTTTGCCATGCCTATACCAATGTACTCTTTCTCGGAAACAGGTCTTTTATTTACCCATGATGGTGTCTGTGCAACTGTATAGGTGGTACAAAACACAACTGACAATAAAACTAATAGTACCTTTTTCATAGCGTTGGATTTATTCTATTGAAAGGATCGTTATCATTATGTTGTTACCGTTTGTAACAAAGCGTGTATCAACACCAATCTCATATAGTGCATCGGATAAGATACCGGCAAAACGGTCGGCATTCATTCTCTTGTTGTTTCTGTCAACTCGTGGTATCTGTACAAAATCAAATATTGCAGTCTCATCAACAATGGCTTGTGTGTTGTAAACACCATCCTGAGCATTCTCAGTCAGCCAGTCTTGAAGGAAATCAGAGAGACGGCGACCGTTCTTGCAACGGTCACGCAATGTAACCATAGCGTCGTTGCTTACATTGACTTCAATGTGTCCGCTAACAGGTTTGTTGTAGTTCTCAATAATCTGTTTCAAGAATCCTGGTAGCTTTTCGGCTACGGTTTTGGCACAAATCTGGCTAAGGTGGTCGCTCTTGTATTGTCGGCTAATGAAGTTATCGCTTCCCCAGTTTTCGCCGGTAGCAGTCTCGTATGCATTTACAATGATAGAGATGCTTGATAAACCGTTGTTTGTCTGCTTGTTCAGGCGTACATCTACATATACATCGGCATCGGAATTAAGGATAAGCTGTCGGTCGTTTGAATTTGCCGCATTGGCATTGTCGGCAAAATGGCTTCTGTTGATTGTACCTTTCTTCACAGCCTTGATGTTGCGAGTTTCAATCTTCTGTTGCTGGAAACCTTTTTCAACCTCGGTAACAGCAACGCTAAGTTCCCAATCCTCATTAAGAATCTTCTCATAACTTTCATCATCACTCTTCTTGAAAGGAACAACCATGATTCTTGGTTTTGGAGCCGATGCTGCAGCACTCTGTCCGGGGCCTGTATAAACACCGGTGTTCTTCTGTACATCCTTGATGAGCGATTTCAGTCTGATGGTAATGGTATATGTGCCATTGTAGTTGTTGCCTATTTTATTTGGCTTACTCTCTTCCTTTACATCAACGACATAATTCATACATCGTTTATTCTCGTTGAAGAAATCGTTGGTGTAACTTGGCTTGTCGCTACCTACAATTTTCTTGCTGTTGTTCACATCCTCAACACCGTCGAAGAAAAGTGTATGGAATAGAGACTCAATGGCATTAGTCTTTACATCTTTCTTGCTCTGTGCAAAACCAACAGATGTAAATGTTGCATTCATTCCGCTTTCCGATATCAGGCATACCTCCTTGATGTAATCCTGTGCTGTCGCATTTGTCACGAAAAGCAGCAATGTGATTGTAAAAAGTATCTTTCTCATATAAACATTATTTTTTTATTATAATTCTTAATGGATATGCATTCTCGGCATCGCTATCCAAATACTCCATATAGCGTTCCATAGCTTTCATAACCTCTTTGCCACCCTTTGTGACTTTACACTCGGCAATCTCCTTGTGTACTGTTTCCACTTTCAGTTCACCAATCTCTTCAACAACAACAACTCCAACTTTTGTGATTGACTCAACAATAACGAACTTGTCACCAACATTTACGCCATGTACACCACCTAAATTTATAAAGCAGTCAGTAATTTTATCCTTATTGACAGTGAAGTCTTCGGCAAAAATCTTGCCATGCAGAGGGAATCTCTCCTTTACCAGTCTCTTGATATCCTTTTCAATATGCTTAAAGACGTTGTTTTTTGCTTTTTCAGGTGTATTGGCCTCGCCCGAAGCTCTTCCGGCAAGGAGCCCCAAGGTGCTACTCAATCCTTCAAGTGGCTTGCCTATAGCCGGAGGTGTATGTTTGAATGTTTCTGTTACAACGGTTGTGTTTTCTTCAAGGTCAATGATTGAAATTGTATATACTAAAATACAAGCATACGATGTTCCCTGTTCATAATTCTGTTTTGTGACCTCGCAAATAGAAACAGTTCCTTCTAATGCAAATTTATTTGCCTTTGTTTTGATATCTCCGATATTTGGGTTGATATCATATATTGCATTGGAACTTTCACGCAATTGCTCTTCTATGTTAACGAGTCTCTGTTGCTTTGCATCAAAAATATCGAATCTACCGGTTTCATCAAACGCTGAAATAACCATATTCCTTACAGTGATGTAATCGCTCTCCTTAACTTGTGGCGTTTTTGTAAATCTGTGTATGATAAGACGCTCTTTCTGTGCGTGAAGAGCTGTACACATTAACAATATGACAAATGTAAAAAAGAATCTTTTATTCATAATCATAAGTTTTTTATTCGTTGACTTGATTATAGTTTGCTTTTGGCATCTTCGGAACCCAATTTTGCAGCTTCCTTGAATGCCTGACGTGCTTTCATTGCATTCTTTCCAATGCTACCGCAACCGTTTTCATAGATGATACCAATCATATACTGCGATTGGGCACTGCCCGAAGCTTTGAATTTTTTGACGGCTTCAACACCGTTACCTGCTTCATAGGCTTTCATACCTTCTTCGTAATTATTGTCTTTTGCCGGTTGTGTGGCTTTCTTTGCAGCTGCTTTCTGTGGAGTCTGCTTTGCATTAGTTTTCTGTGGAACCTCTTTAGTCTGGCTTTCGATTTCCTTTGTATTCTTTACCGGTTTACTTTCTGGTTTCAAATTCTCAGTGGCAGGTTGCTCTTGGTCAGCATTGTTGTTGCCTGTGAAATAGATGTATCCGGCAATGCCGGCAATAACCGCAATAGCTGCAATTAAAATTGTCTTGATACCGTTAGAAGCCGATTTTTTCTCTTCCTTAGGTATTGTGAGAGGTTTGCGTCCTGTTAGTGCACCGACACCTTTTTCCTCTTCGGCCTTGTTACCTTCTGCTGCAGGCTGGGATTGTGGCTTTTGTGTAGTCTGTTCCTTACGGCTTTCATGGAAGAGCGAGAGAATATCATTTTCAATTTTATTGGCAACCTCAACAATATTCAACTCTTCGGCCTTGCGTTTCATTAGTCTTTCGCCTGCAACGCCAATGCTGCCATTTGTAGTGTACAACAATTCTTGAAATGCCATACGGTATTCGTCTATGGCTTTCTTTTCACATTCTGTACATCTGTTCTTGCCGCTTACAATGCAGTCGGCACAGATTGTCTTCTGGCATTTGGGACAACGGGCCTTATTGTCATTCTTAAGCGATTTTCCGCAAACGGCACAGAATTCAGGAGCAGCCTGCTGGTTGATAATAGTGTTGCAGGTATTGCTTGTGTTGTTTATATTGTTTGTTCTTGTATTGTGGTTTACAACATTGGTGTTCACATTCTGTGTGTTGTTGGTAGTGTTTGTTGAACTGTCGTTAACAGTTGTGTTCGTTGTCTTATTCACACCGCCTGTGATGTTGCTACGTGAAATGATATCACCGTCACCTTCGGGAACTGAATCTATGCGTTCAGGTTTGCGTTCCTTGATAGATGTATCCTCTTGTGGCTTTGTCTCTGTAACAGTCGTTTCCTGAGGTATTGTAGCTCCGCAGTTTAGGCAGAACGGGTAATCACCATTGATAACAGTATTGCACTGTGGACAAACTTTTTCAGAAGTACTCATAATGTTATTTTTTTTGTTTTTTAATTTTTTTCTTCAATTTTCTTGGTATGCGGCGTGGCTTTACGCTGCATTTTTCCACGAGGTTGTTCTTAATGAATAGGCTTTCGCCCAATTCAGATAGTACCATTGTGGGAATCTGTATATTGTTACCATTCTCCGATGTCAATGACTCAACGCAGAAAAAGCTTCCCTTCTCTTCAATGCTGCCATACAATATGACTCTTTTTCCATCCAAAGAACATAGGAAATCATCATTCTGTGACATCATACCGGCCCTGTATATCGTATATCTTCTTTTACTGTTGTCACAGTCAATATATGCTACATTGCCTTGTGATTTGGAGCCGTCTTCAATGGCTACGACGGTAATTTTGCCTATTATCTTATCCATTGTAAATTCTTTTTATTGTAGGATGTTACTGCAGGTTTGCACCACATTCCTCGCAGAAGCTTACTCCAGGTTGGTAGGGAGTACCACATTCGGGGCAACAGTTTGCACTTTTTTGTGCAACAGGTATAGTCTGTGGTGCTGAAGACTGCTGTGTGGTATTGTTTGCCATACCTACATTATTGCGTGTGGTGTAGTCAAGTGCTCTGTCGTATGCAGTGTCCATTCTACGCTCCTGACGCTGTAAACGTTGGTCACGTTCACGTAATTGCTCTTCAGTTGCACTCAATTGATCGTTGGCACGGCGTGCTTCATCTCTTGCTGTTTGAACATCTCTGTTGTTTTGCATTGCCATTTCCATCATCTTGAGCATCATTTCCTTATTTTCTCTTCTCTCGGCATCAATGCGTCTGTTGGCCTCTTCCATAGCTTCTACATTATACCTACTTCTTGCATAGGCTACAGCTTCTTCGCCACCTGACAACGCGAATATCTGTCCTTCGGTCATCTCTTTACCGTGTTCCCATTTCATGCGTTCAGTCTCCTGTGCATTTCTCATACGGGCCTCTTCCATTCTTGCCTCATGGTCTCTCTCGTTCTGCTTTGCTTGCTCCTCGGCTCTCTGCATTGCCATGAACATCTCGAATTGTGCGGCATCCTCCTCGCGTTCCAGTTCACTGCGACGTTTGTCATCATTGAAGCTCATGTCGCTCTGACGCTGTACGATATCTAATTGTGCGTTTGCAGCAGCTTTCTGTTTTTCAAGTTCCTTGTAGAAACGTGTATCGGCATAATCATCCTGTATTGCAGCAACCTCAATCTGTTTCTTGGCAAGTATTACAGCTTTATCAGCTTCGCCTTCAAGTCTGATACGTTCAAATTCAATGCTGTCCTTAAGCTGCATCATGGCGAGCATTGTACCACGTTTGTACTGCTCTTCTTTTAGTTTGTCACGTAGAGCCAATACCTCTTCTTCTCTTACGAGACCGGTCTTGACAATCTCAGCAAGGGCCTGTTCGCGTTCATTATCGCTTTGTGCCTGGCTTACTATACGTTCATTGGCCAACAGATATTCAAATTTTTTCAACTCCTCTTCGTGAAGTATGTTATCTTTGTTTATCTCTGCCAACTGGCGTTTTATTTCCAAATCGGTGCGTGCCTCATGTATTCTTTGGCTATTCTCTACATCGGCAAGTCTGTTCTTGAAGTCATTGGTTCGTCGCAGATAGTCAAGTTCTTTTTCTGACAGATACATTTCGCGGCTCAAGGCGTTAAAGCGTTCGATATCGGCATTGTCGGCCGAAATCTCAACGATTCTTGCAACCGATAGACCGAACAGCAATTCAGGTTGGCCGTTTATATATTCCTTTATCTTGTCGCACATCTCTTTTGGTATGCGGCATGCTGTAAGCTCTTCGTTGTACAGATTCTCTTCAATGGCGGTTCTTATGATGTCGGCAATCTCATCGAGAATCTGGGTTGTGTTGAGTTGTTTTTTGTCTGTGAGGAAGTGGTTGATGAAACTCTCCTTGTTACGAATATTGAAATATGCATTAAAGCCCACATTCAAAGTTCCGATTTTAGTGCAAACATTCATAGGAGTGAATTTCTTGTAATTCTCTATATCGCTCTGTTTTGCTCCAATAAGCAATGGGAACGCCTTGTCCAAGAGCATGATGATAGAGAATGTAGCACCTTTTTTTGCATTCTCAAGTATTGCGTTCTGCTGTGAAACGTGTGGGTCAACTTCCACTTCGGTATCGTTATTGACTTTCTTGCTTGAGAATAGGCTTGTGATGAAACTCCATGCTTTGTTTGCTCTCTCCCCATTGTTGTCGGTGTGGATATTTACGTTTTTCACGAAGTCATATGTTCCGCCGCTGATACTCGCAATGGTTTCTCCGTTGGCACGGATAAAAGCTGTTGTTCCCTCAGCAATTATGACACCTTTCACTTTGTTGTAGGAATCGAACTCTTTTTCATCAATTACTCGTGCAACTTGTCCGGGAAGAATGTTCCACATAATTCTATCCTTAACTTCTGTTATGTCCTCACTCTTCTTGACCTCTTTTATAACCTCTTCGTTGGCAGTAGGGGAGGTGTTGGTAGCGTTATTATCCAGCTTGTGTCCGCAGAATACACAGAATTTAGCTCCGGGCTTGATTTCTTTACTACATTTTGGACATATATTACTATTGTGGGAAACAACTGTTGCCTGTTCTGGAACTTTAGTACCACAGAATACACAGAATTTTGCACCAGGTTTAAGCTCTTTGTTACAATTAGGACAATTCATAGTATGATATTTTTTTAGTTATTTACTTGTAGTAATGTTTGTTATCTCTCCATTAGTTGATGATGTTACGGCCATATATACAGGAATCTCGGCATCCTTGTCGCTCATTACATAGTTGAACTCAAGTGCTTGTTCTCCGTTGGCATATCTCAATTTGAGTATATTGTCAAGGTTACGAGGCTCAATGCCGTAATTGGCATAAAGCTGTTTATTTATCTTCTCATGTATTTGCATAATGTTGTTGTCAACAGCATTGCGTACACGTGACAACAAAGAGGTCTCTATGTCGCTGCATTTTACCATCTCAACATCACAACCAACAACTGTATTCTTCTCATAGTATGGGGTAGTAGGTGTCGGTGAATTGTCAAATGCGACTTTTTCTCTTGGAACAGCCATACACATCATTGGGTCTCCGTAAAGATTGAATTCGGTAACGGTGAGTGCTGCCTTGGGATCTCCGGCATTGCATGCCTGCAGCACCGAATATCGTGCAATGAAAAGTGCTTGTCCGGCTGTCATTCCCTGCATGAGTGCCCTTATGTAGTATTTGGCAATAATGTCGGCATAAGAGAGCCCAATATTGCTGTTGTTATGGTCTATTGCTCCCCATGCCACACGCGAAGAACCTACGAATGCCATAGTCTTGTTGTGTATTGACGAAAGCATCATGCTGTGGCTCTTGTCAAGGCCAATGAAACGGGCACCGTAGCATGCTTCGCTGACAACAAAGTTGGGGTTTTCACATGTACTCTTGTGTTCCGGCTCTATCACAGGAACTGTTTGGTTTGTTCCGAGTATTGCACCAAAATAACCTTTTGACTGGACGGCATTTCCGCCGTGTAGGTTATAATAGTATAGCTGTGCGTTGGTGTTCAGTATCTGATTTACATTGTCGCGGTGCACCATTGGTGAGAGAATCATCCTTTTATAATAGTGCTCGTCAGCAAGCCTGCCGTCATAGTTACGCATGTAATCTCCATCTATGATATCCGAGGCTACAGCTACCGATACATTTTTCCAATTGGGGTCACACTGTCCATAGGCTTCCTCAAGAAAAACACCCAAAGTCTGTTCCAAATCTCTGTTGAGGTAGCTGTAAAGGTCATCTACCGAAGCATCTTTGCCGAAAGGTAGGCGTCCGATGAAGAACTGCTGGTCATATTTGAAAATCTCCATATTCTCGAACAGAGGCAATACCTTGCTACCTTGTGGGTATGCATACATGAGGTCGGTATCAATAGTATCATCATGCTTGTCATTCTTTATGTAATGCTTGATGCATGGCATTGGAATTACATCATCTCCACCAATTATAAATAGATATTCAGGAGCTTGACCACTGCTTTTGGTTGTCTTTTCATGGAAATCTTCCAACACACTCATGTATTCCCATACATTGTTGCTTGAATTGAGGGCGACATGCTTGGCCAAACCCAATATTCCCTTTTTCTGGTATGTGTAGTCGCTCGCGTCAAGCAAATGATAGTGCAGTCCCACTTTCCCCTTCTCTTCAATGAATGAGTGTAGAATGGATTTTATTATTTCAGGTGCTGTGTGCATTGACTCTGCAAGAGCCTTTATGTTGGTGAACATTATGCATGTCGGCAATTTTTTTGTGCCGCTATCTTTTGTACAGACATCAAGAAACTCACATGCTGTATATATAACATCGGAAATGTTGTTGGCCACTACCGACAGTGCAATGTCTTTTGCTATTTTTATAAGGAATGATTTCAAGTTGAAAAACTTGTACATCTTGTTATCTGCAATTTCAGTCACAATCTCCTCTGTCATGGGAGAATCAGTGTTGTCATCATGGAGCAAACGGGTATTTTCGTTGTTCTCCTCCTCCAGAAAATACTCCTTGAGGTTGAAACCGCAATTCTCGCAGAACATGTCGGTCTTTTCTGCTTTATTTCCGCAATTGGGGCAAAACATGGCTTGATATTTTTTGTGTTGTGTCCTAAAAATCCTATTTCAGATATTTTTCTCTTCTCTTACTTACTCCGCTGACATATTTTCGTGCTTCATCAGTGCTGAGTTTGTTTGTTAAGTGCTGGTACAGTTGCTGATAAGAGTATTTGTTTATCAATGGGATTGCTTTCTTGATGTTGGTGTTGCCTGTGAATGCTCTGCTGACATTGCCGGCGCCGGTGTTGTAGCTTGCTATAACGCATAGTCTTCTGCAGTCAGGGTTGGTGACATTGGCAAACTGGTTCATGAGTATACGTAAGTATGCCGTGCCAAGTTCAATGTTCTGGTGAGGCACATACAGATAACTCTGTGTGGGTACCCAATCGTTCTTATATACATAACGGTAGGCATCATAGCCGCCCGAAGTGGGTACAAGTTGCATAAGACCGTACGCCGGAACCCAACTCTTTGCCTTAGGGTTGAAAGATGACTCTTGTTCCATCACGGCAAAAATCAAGGGTTGTTCAATATTGAATTTCTGAGAATATTGCTTTACATAATCTTTATAAACAGTAGCATTTTTTGAAAGATTGTCGCTTACCAATGCCATCTCTATTTTTACAATAGTTCTCTCTTTATTATCATTGCCTTTTATGGTTGTGCTGGACTTTACGCTTTGTTCGGCAATAACCTCGGCAATTTGCTCTGTAGTGTTTACAGCAGGAATAGTTACATTTTTCTCTTCTTCAATCTCTTCAACTTCAAGCTCCTTAATCTTTTTCTCTGCGGCAATCCTTTCTTCTTCAAGTTTTGCCTTTTTCTTGTTTTCTATAGCTTCGTTAGCTTTGCTTTTTGTATTAGCGGTAATGTTGTTTTTTGATGTTTCCAATGTCTTGCCTTTTACAACCGGAGTAGGTGGCATTTTTTTCTTTGGCTTAAGGTCAATAATGTTACTGCTATTATCAACATTTGCTATCTTTTCCTGTATATTATAATTTGAGAAATCGACAATACCTTCAAGTATTGGTGTTTGCGAAAGTGGTTGCTGTTTGTCAACCTTTGAGTCATAAGGGCATGTTGTTCCGCGACTTTCCAACAAATCCTTGATAGCTGTTGTCAGACGCTGGTTTACGATAGCAGGGTCATTCTCGTTTTCATCATCCAAGAGAATCTCCACATCAATCTTGCCATTCTCAAAATCAACAACTGAACGTGACTTTAAATCCTTGCCATATTCCACCCATTCGGTTTTAGTATCTTCGGCAACATTTTCCTCCCCCCACATATCTTTAATTGAAGAAACGTATTCCATATATTCGGCATACATGGCTTTGGCATATTCGTCATATTCCTTTACAGCCTTTTCCCTGAATTCATTGAACTCACTGCGGAACTCCTCCAAATCCTTCTCAAAACTTTCTTTCGACACATTGTTGTCAACTTGTGCGTAAACTGTTGTGTTTGAAAAGGCAACAAGGATAATTGTTAAAAATGCGAATCTCTTTTTCATAGTAAATTTTATAGTAACCAACAGGCTTTGGTATTTTGCGAAGATAGATAAATTTTAAATCTTTTTTTAATTTTGTTTATATTTTTTGTGCTATTTTAAAATTTTATTGAAAAAATGTAATCAAACTCTTGATGTGTGGCTGTTAAAATGTAGAAATTAAGTGATTTTTAATATATTTGCAAATGATACTTTTGTATAGAATTTTTATAACATAAATTAAATCAAAATGAAACAAGAAAATGAAAAGGTAACGGGGCTGCCCGAAAATGCGTTCCGTCCGTTGAAAGAGGGTGAGGAGTATCATCCTCTGATGTCGCCCGATAAGGTTTATCCCGAGGTAAACTTTTGGTCGGTTTCATGGGGTATTGCAATGGCTGTGTTGTTCTCTGCCGCAGCGGCTTATCTTGGCTTGAAGGTTGGTCAGGTTTTTGAGGCTGCCATACCTATCGCTATCATTGCTGTTGGAGTGTCGGGACTTGCAAAACGCAAGAATGCTATGGGCGAGAATGTGATTATACAGTCTATAGGTGCATGTTCGGGTGTTATTGTTGCAGGTGCAATTTTTACATTGCCTGCACTCTACATTCTGCAGAGCAAGTACCCCGATATGACTGTTACTTTTATGCAGATGTTTATCAGTTCATTGCTTGGCGGTATTCTGGGAATTCTATTCCTCATTCCTTTCCGTAAATATTTCGTAAAGGAGAAGCATGGTGAGTATCCATTCCCTGAGGCTACAGCAAGTACACAAGTGCTTGTGTCGGGCGAGAAGGGAGGTAGTCAGGCTAAGCCTCTGCTCATAGCAGCGGTACTTGGTGGTCTGTATGACTTTATAATTGCTACTTTTGGCTGGTGGAACGAGAATGTGACAACCCGCATGTTTGCTTGGGGCGAGACTGTTGCCGAAAAGGCAAAGGTGGTACTTAAGATAAATGTTGGTGCAGCAGTGCTTGGTCTTGGCTGTATCATTGGTCTTAAATATGCAATTATTATCTGTGCCGGTTCTTTGGCTGTATGGCTTCTCATTATCCCCGGTATGAATCTATTGTTTGGTGATACCGTCTTGAACATGTGGAACCCTGCTATAACAGAAACAGTTTCGCAAATGTCACCAGAACTTATCTTTAAGGAGTATGCCAAGAGCATTGGTATCGGTGGTATTGCCATGGCTGGTATCATTGGTATCTTCAAGTCATGGGGTATTATAAAGAGTGCAGTGGGCCTTGCTTCACGCGAACTTGGTGGTAAGAAGAGTGGTGAGACTGTAAAACGTACCGATAAGGATCTTTCTATGAAGGTCATTATCTTCGGTTCAGTATTTACATTA
The DNA here is from genome assembly GCA_017647975.1 of Bacteroidaceae bacterium. Taxonomy (GTDB): domain Bacteria; phylum Bacteroidota; class Bacteroidia; order Bacteroidales; family Bacteroidaceae; genus HGM04593. The sequence goes on from JAGCJL010000037.1 coordinate 23,886, forward strand.
CTACTTGTGTTGGCGTTCTTTGTATTCGATGTAATGAGTGGTAACATTCTCCATAGTATTGTTGCGTTGATTCTTGTTGCAGGTATAGCCTTTCTTTTTACGACAGTTGCAGCAAATGCCATTGCAATTGTTGGTTCAAACCCTGTATCGGGAATGACTTTGATGACATTGATTCTTGCATCAGTGGTTATGGTTGCTGTTGGTCTTAAAGGATCTTCGGGAATGGTTGCAGCACTTATCATGGGTGGTGTTGTTTGTACAGCCCTCTCAATGGCCGGTGGTTTTATTACTGACCTTAAGATTGGTTATTGGTTGGGTAGTACTCCTGCAAAGCAACAAACATGGAAGTTCCTTGGAACACTTGTTTCTGCGGCTACCGTTGCCGGAGTGATAATGATTCTGAACAAGACATACGGCTTTACAAGCGGTGACCTTGCAGCTCCTCAGGCTAATGCTATGGCAGCTGTTATTGATCCTTTGATGAACGGAGTTGGTGCTCCTTGGTTACTCTACGGCATAGGTGCTGTGTTGGCTTTGGTGCTTACATTGTGTAAAGTTCCTGCACTTGCTTTTGCTTTGGGTATGTTCATTCCTCTTGAACTCAACTTGCCTTTGTTGGTGGGTGGTTTGATTAACTGGTATGTGACATCACGCAGCAAGGATAATGAGGTAAATACAGCTCGTGGCGAGAAGTGTACACTCTTGGCTTCGGGATTCATTGCCGGTGGTGCCTTGATGGGTGTAGTGAGTGCTGCAATGCGTTTCGGTGGTGTGAACCTTGTAAATGACGCATGGCTTGCTAATCCAGCCAGCGAGTATGTGGCTCTTGCTGCTTATGCGTTGCTGATAGTATATCTTGTAAAGGCAAGCTTGAAAAAGTAAATAGAGAATATATGTAACACAAAAGCCACTCCGCAGAGTGGCTTTTGTTGTAAACTGATATATCATTGCGATAATTAAGATATTTATATTTCGTTGTAAGTGTAGGCAAGCGTGAAGATACTTATCTTGCAGTTTGCCTTTTCTTGTATTGCAGCGGCACAGCTGGTGAGCGTGGCTCCTGTGGTTAGGATGTCATCAATAAGCAGTATATGTTTCCCCTCAAAATCATTTGGATTGGTGAGAGTGAATATACCCTGTACATTTTTCCAACGCTCGTCGCGGCTCTTGTGTGTCTGTGTCTCATTAGCTACGGTGCGTACGATGCTGTTCTTCAGTATGGGTATGCCTGTAGCTTTTGACACTCCTTTAGCAATAAAATCGCATTGGTTGTAATGTCGTTGGCTTTGCTTTTTTTTGGAAAGAGGTAACGGAACTATGGCATCTATGCTGTCAAAGAAACCGCTCTTTTTAAGCTCTTCTACAGCCATAATGGTGAAACGTTCACCCACCTCGGGGCGGTTTCTGTATTTCATGGCGTGCAGAATCCCATTATAAGGCGATCCCTTGCGGTAATAGATGTATGATGTGGCACGCATAATGTCAATACTTCCCCAAAAGACTTTCTCTATCTCGTCGCGGTGCATCTGTTCCACTCTTGGGAGTCGGTAAAGACAATTCAGGCATATATCCTCTTCTTGTGGTGAGAGAATTTCGCCGCATACAACACAGTGGCGTGGGAAAATCAAATCAATAAGGTCAGAAATCCATTTCATTTCCGTCACATTTAATTACACGCATAATGATATTTGCTTCAAATCCGCGGCTTGCGGCAAAACGCATCAGTTTCTGTCGGGTGGAGTAGTCGTCCTTTCCCTTGAACTCCCTGCTCTTGATCTCTATAACCTCTTTGAGAATGTTTAAATATAACTCTTCGTTAATCTCTTCAATGGCTTCCTTTACATACTCTTTGGGAACTCTTTTTTCATATAGGGCATAGAGAATTTTTTTTCTTCCCCAATGGTTGAAACGGAGCTTGTCGTTGACAAACGCCCGGCAGTAACGTTGCTCGTCAATAAATTTCTCTTCTTGCAGACGCTCTATAATTTTCTGTTGTTCATCATACGGCACATCCCATGCGGTGAGTTTTGTTGTCACCTCGCTTATGCAACGTTCGCAAAGGGTACAGTATGCAGCGGCCTTGTTCAGTGCCTCTCCGGGAGTGAGTTGTTTCATGGCAAAATTGCTTTTATCATTCTGTCGTTGTCGGCAAAATCCTTGCGTAATTCAATGTCGGTATAGCCGAGCGAGGCAAGCATCTCTATTGTTTCCTTGCCATGAGAACGGTTGATTTCAAAATATAGCCTGCCTCCTTGGTGGAGCATTTTCTTTCCTTTTTCTGCAATTGCACGATAGAAGAGCAATGGATTATTGTCCGGTACGAATAGTGCGGTGTGTGGTTCCCAATCCAATACATTCGCGGTGATGCTCTCTTTTTCTAATTCCTTGATATATGGCGGATTACTGACTATTATATCAAGTTTTACATCAATTGGAGTATAGTTGAGAATATCTACCAATGCAAATGCAACTTTTGTATTGTTGCTTCGGCTATTTTCCTCGGCTGTCTTTAGTGCCTCTGCCGAGATATCCCATGCCTCCACGCTTGCCTCGGGCAGTCGATGGGCAAGGCTTATGGCAATACATCCGCTACCTGTACCAATATCTAAAATTCTCTCCTTGCCTGTGGCTTCACCTGCTATCCATTCCACAAGTTCGCTTGTTTCGGGGCGTGGGATAAGGGTAGAAGTGTTTACTTTGAAACGAAGCCCACAGAAGTCGCTGTAACCGAGAATGTATTGAATAGGTTCCTGTTTCTGCAGGCGAGCAATGGCGTTGTCAAGTAGTACTGTTTTCTCTGTGGTAAGCGTTACCTCATCCTTTAGGAAAAAACTCATTTCGGGTATTCCGAGCAGTTCCGTTGCAATTATGCGGATAAGAGCTTTTACCTCTCCGGCAGTGTAGTAATTGGCGAGCCCTTCGTTTATACTCTTTATAATATTTTTCATTTAATATCTGTGTAGCGTAATATCTATGAGCTGAAAAAAACAGCTGTTTTTTATAGCTTCTGCGAAGATACAATAAAAGAGATATCTGCGAAAATAAAATATCAAAATTCTTAAAACGCCTGTTTGTACATTGTAGTGGCATGGCCGTGCGGCCTTGTTGCTTATTGCATTTATTATAAAATCTTTAAAAAGTGTTATTGTGTTTTTAATTTAATAAAGCAGATACAAATTCATTCTTATTTATAGTGCTTTTAAAAATTAAAGCTTTCTTTTTTACAATATTTTAGATACTTTTGCAATTTATAATACGGTACTATATCTCTATGTAAGAGATATATGAAAAAAAAAGATGATTGTAAATATTAAAAATCAAATACTTATGAAACGCATTAAGCATCTATTTACAGCACTTTTATTGCTGTGTACAACAGTGGCAACAGCCCACGACTTTGAGTATGACTTTATTTATTACAACATTACCGATGAAAGCAATAAAACCGTTGAGGTAACCTATAGGGAAAGTTCATACAGTGCTTACTCCAACGAATATACCGGCAATGTGGTAATTCCCGAGAGAGTTGCATATAATGGCTACACTTATAGCGTAACAAGCATTGGAGAACGTGCGTTCTCTGATTGTTCCAAGCTTACCAGCGTTGTAATAGGTAACAGCGTAACAAGCATTGAAGATTATGCGTTCTATAAATGCTCCGGTCTTACAAGCGTTGTAATAGGTAACTGCGTTACAAGCATTGGATGGTGTGCGTTCTCTGGTTGCTCCGGTCTTACAAGTATTGAAATCCCTAACAGTGTTACAAGCATTGGAAGTTCTGCGTTCGAGGGTTGCTCCGGGCTTAAGAGCATTGTAATTCCCAACAGCGTTACAAGCATTAGAGGTTTGGCGTTCTATAAATGCTACAGCCTTAAAACTGTTATAAATTTCTCTTCTTTAACAATAAAAGAAGGTTCAACCGACTATGGTTACGCAGGTTATTATGCAAATGATGTTATAAACGCTCCAAATGGTTCTATTAAAGGTGATTTTGTTTTTTGTGTTATCAATGGATTTTATACGTTGGCCGGTTATATTGGAAATGATAATGAAATTGTATTGCCCGAAAATTATGAATATGTAATAGGTGCAAATGTATTTAGGCGTAATACCTTTATTACCAGTATTGTAATCCCTAACAGCGTTACAAGCATTGGAAGTTCAGCGTTCTCTGATTGCTCCGGGCTTACAAGCGTTGTAATCGGTAATAGCGTTACAAGCATTGGAAGTTCAGCGTTCGATAATTGCTACGGGCTTAAGACTGTTATAAACTATTCTTCTTTAACGGTAACAAAAGGTTCAACCGACTATGGTGACGTAGGTTATTATGCAAATAATGTTATAAATGCTCCAAATGGTTCTATTGAAGGTGATTTTGTTTTTTGTGTTATCTATGGAGTTAATACATTGGCCGGTTATATTGGTAATGATAGTAAGGTTATATTGCCCGAAAATTATAAAGGTAAAAATTATGAAATAGGTGCAGAGGCTTTTAATTATAATACCTCTATTACCAGCGTTGTAATCCCCAACAGCGTTACAAGCATTGGAGAAAATGCGTTCAATAATTGTTCCGGTCTTACCAGCGTTGTAATCGGTAATAGCGTTACAAGCATTGGATTTGCAGCGTTCTGGAATTCCTCCGGTCTTACCAGCGTTGTAATCCCCAACAGCGTTACAAGCATTGAAAGTAATGCGTTCTATGGTTGTACCGAGCTTAAGACTGTTATAAACTGTTCTTCTTTAACGGTAACAAAAGGTGCAAGCGACTATTGTTACGTAGGTTATTATGCAAATAATGTTGTAAACGATCCAAATGCTTCTATTGAAGGTGATTTTGTTTTTTGTGTTATCAATGGAGTTAATACGTTGGCCGGTTATATTGGAAATGATAATGAAATTGTGTTGCCCGAAAATTACAAAGGTGAAAA
>JAGCJL010000038.1 GCA_017647975.1 Bacteroidaceae bacterium
TTACTTTACACTTGAATCAATAATAAATAAATCATTGACCCGTTGTACTGCTTGTCTGTATGGAATGTTTTCAAGGATCATCTTGCTTAACCGAGAACGTTCTTTGCGTTCGTTCCCGAAAGCGTGTGCAAAGGTAAGGCACATTTTTAAACTACCAAACTATTTCCAAGATTTTTTCGAAAAAAGTCGAGAAAAAATTAACTGCACAACAAAAACCTGTGCAATTCACATAAATTCTATACATTTTTCGCAAAAACCGCGAGAAACTTTTTTTTGCTATAAAAACATTTAAACAGCCAATAGGTGATAAATGTTTTAAACCTCGCATCGCTATTGCTCGGCTAAAATATATTTTTTTTCTCAAAAACAAGAATAATTCAAAACTTTTTTCAAAAAAATCAAAAAAAAGTGCATTTATGATAAAAAACAGACAGAAAACAACAACCTTAATAACCAAAGCTATCAAGGTTGTCTATAGGAAAGTCAAAATATACTGAAATGAATCTACATTATTACCTCTTAACTACTTTTATAGGATTAAGACCTGCAGCATTTTTTTTCACCAACACACCATCTGCATCATAGAAATATACATCGCCGTCGTTTATATAATCGGAAACAGTCACACAAATATATTCATCCGTCACACAAACCTTATAAGGCACTGGCAATTCATTCTCCTTAATCCAAGGCGAATCAACCTCACCCGAAGCTATATTATAAGAAAGGTATGTTATTGCAGCATTCCAATTCTCGTCATATTGCGAGTAGAAACCATATAAAGTTCCATTCAGGTTACAGAATTCCGTCATATTTTGACATGCAACAGGAACTGAGACCTCGTCTTTAGTATTTATAAATTGCAGTGTACCCGGAATATCATAATAATTTCCATAAGAGGCGACAAAAACTCCATTCTCAACAGCAACAACCGTCGAAGGATTCACCACGACATCAATCTTTTTAACCTCGGTAAATGTATTTAAATCAACAACCGAAACAGTTTTATCATACCCCACCTCGGTACTGTAATCCATGCCGCCTGAATTTGCCACATAAAGTTTATCACCCGCTATAGCTATTCCCTCCGGATTACGCCCCACCTTTGCCTTGGCATCAACGTCAAGCGAAGCAGTATCAATACGTGCTACATAACCGTCGTAATATGTAACATAAACATTACCACCGGTTGCGGCCAAATAGCGTGGTTGTCCTTCACATTTTATCTGTTTAATGGATTTTGCCTCCAAATCGGCAACCTCAATGGTAGATTCTCCGGCAACGGCTATATACATTTTTGAACCATAAACGATAATATCGTTAGCAGTATTACCCAAACCGCGATTGTTTTTCAAGAAGAAGCAATCGTCAACAACCTCGCCTGTTTCCATGTCAAATTTTGTCAGGGAAGAATTATTTGATTTCCAATCGCCAGAATTAAGCACATAGTAAACACTCTCGCCAACAGCAGCATTACCACCTCCCGAAGGAGTTTCATTATCACACGCCATTAACACAAATGCCAAAAAAGCAAAAAACAGAATTTTCTTTAAATGTTTCATAATAGCTATATTTATAAGTTAAAATAATATTGTCGCAGATAAGCGCCAAGAGAAACCTGGCATTGGATAATTTGCAATAACCTCGTAATTATTATCAGAAACATTCAACAACTCACCCTGCATACGCAGAGATAATTTTCTGAAATTAAATTCATGATTCAATGTAAACGAATGGTCTATATATCCATTCATTTTATTCCTTGTAGTATTTTGTGGTAACATATAGCGTTCACCCACTGCCATCATTGTATAAGAGATATTAACCCAAGGATTCAGGAATGAGAGTATCAACTTGCCCGAATGTTCCGGCGTGTAAGGCAACTGATGACGATAATTTTTAGCCGAAGAATCTGTAACATCAACTGCATACATGTAAGAATAACCAATATCGGCTACCAACGAAACATCTTTCAACAAATCCACAGATGCCGAGAGAGTGACATCAATACCCGCAATATCTGCCTCGCCAAAATTCATCATTCTCCAGACATACATTGTTGGCAATGCAACTATTTTATCATATACCTTATTATAATAAGCATCAACAGTGAATGTCAAATCATCAAACACCGCAACAGCACCACCCCAAGTAACCCCGAAATTAGTTTGCAAAGCTCTTTCCGGTTTTAAATTCACATTACCCAGACGTAGATAATACAAATCAGCAAACGTAGGTATTCTATAATTCTGTTTAAACGAAAGCCGTAAACGCAATGGCAAATAAAAGAACGGTTTATAAGAAAAAGCCAAAGAAGGAGAGAGCGAACGATAGGGAGCCGGCAAAGAAGCGACATTTTCTACCTCATCACGCACCCATGTACCCAAAAGAGAAGCCGTAGCAGATATTACCTTATTATTATATTGTGCCGCAAAAACAGTATAAGAGGAAAAACGTCGCGGAGCTTTGCTCTGCTCAAAATTATTCTCAAGAACAGAATAAGAGAAATCACCAGTCAAAGCAATAGAAAAAGCTGAAAAAGGCGAGCACAAAACACCTAACGTTCCATAAAGCTCATTTTGAGTATTTTTATCCACCTGCACTCCGTTTGCATAATTACTACTCCACTCATTGTATTCCGAGAACTGATAATTATACTTCAACGCACTTTTTACCGTAATGCCACAATAGAGAGGAAGCTCATATTTCGCTTGAACAAAGAAATTATCGTCCCACAGACGCTCTTTGTTATCCTTATTATACAGGTTTACCGCTCCTGGCAAACCTCGCTCCGAATTATAGCCATACAGTTTCAGGCGTAAATCACCACCACAAAAAACACCATAAACATTCCCCTCGTACGAAAGCGAATTAACATCACTGTTCACACGTCTCTCACGAGTTACTGTCTCTCCGTTAACAAGTGTAAAGGGATACCCACCATTGCTATGCAAGATATTGGCATTAAGTGAAACCGCCCACCTATTGGCAAAACACAATTCCTGCCGCAATGCTGCATCGAGCAAGCCGAAAGAACCGCCGCCGACACGGGCATGGAAAGAGGTCTTTTGAGGCTTGAATGATTTAAGCGACAACGTTCCAGCAGAAGCGAACTCACGTGCTGTCTTAAAAATGTCATCGCCTTGACCAATTTCCATAGACAACAACGATATATTATCAAGGGAGAAACGTCCTATATCAACCAGCCCACTCTGAGTATCGGATATCATCATTCCATCATAACTTACAGCAGTATGCTTCGCTCCAAGACCACGTACCGAAATTGTTTTCAGGCCACCTACACCTCCATAGTCACGAATATCAACACCTACCAGAGATTTAGCGACATCGGCAATAGAGAAAGCACCTAACCGCAAAAAATCTTTTTTATCCATAATACGTTGCGGAACAGACGAAACAATTTCTGGAACAGGAATGTCTGTTACAACCTCCAGTTCCAAAAGATTATAATGCAACAACGTATCGGCATCCTGTGCCGACAAACGGTTAAATCCCAATAGCAGCACGCAAAAAACGTGCAAAAAACATTTTGTCTTGAACATATAAAACTTTATCAAGACCTTTACCCGAGGTCTTTATAAAACATACCGAACAAGGCAGGTTTTCTGGCTCGTTCCCTTTCGACGCCTTCCCACCCTCACAGGGGGCAGTGGCTGAATGAATGTCGAAAGAATAAAGAACTTACAGCTACGGGTATAGCTCCGGATTCTAACCGGATTCCCTTTTACTAACTGCCACAAAAGAGCGACAGCTACACCATTGTCCGCAACAAAAATACTACTAAAAATACAAAATCAAAAAAAAATGAAAGATTTTTTCCATAGCCACATACACGATATAAAAAAATAGTTGTACATTTGCGAATAAACATTAAAAACCATGCTCACATTAGACAAGATCTACCATGCATCGTATGTACTAAAAGATGTCATACGTCGTACAGAGCTTATTCATGCTCCAAACATCAACAAAAAGTGTAATATTTTCATCAAGCCCGAGAACTTGCAGCTAACAGGTTCATTCAAGGTTCGTGGTTCATATTACAAGATTTCACAGCTTTCAGAAGAAGAGAAGGCTAAAGGTGTAATCGCATGTTCTGCCGGCAACCATGCACAAGGTGTTGCACTTGCAGCAACAAAGAACGGCATCAAGTCAATCATCTGTCTCCCCGACTGTGCTCCAATATCAAAGATTGAAGCTACGAAGAACTATGGAGCAGAAATTTGCTTGGTTGAAGGCGTTTATGATGATGCATACAAACGTGCTATTGAACTAAGAGATGAACATGGATATACATTTATACATCCATTTGATGATGAAGATGTTATCGCCGGACAAGGCACCATTGGTCTTGAAATCATAGAGCAGAAAAAAGACATTGATGCTGTGATTGTTCCTATCGGCGGTGGTGGTATCATCTCTGGAATTGCATTCGCTATCAAGTCACTAAACCCCAACATCAAGGTTTACGGTGTTCAGGCAGCAGGTGCTCCAAGCATGAAAAACTCTATCGACCACAAGAAGATAGAACGCCTTGCAGCTGTATCTACTATTGCCGACGGTATTGCTGTAAAAGAACCTGGACAGAACACATTCGATATTTGCAGCAACTATGTTGACGGCATAGTAACTGTTACCGATGACGAAGTTTCATCAGCAATACTCTCTATGATTGAACAGCACAAGCTCATCACAGAGGGTGCAGGAGCAGTCGCTGTTGCAGCAGCAATGTTCAACAAAGTTCCCATTGAAGGCAAGAATGTCGTATGTATCGTTTCTGGCGGTAATATTGATGTTAATATTCTTGACAGAGTCATCAAAAGAGGTTTGTTGACAGCCGGCCGTACAGCTTTGTTGAAGATTGAATTGATGGACCGTCCTGGACAGTTGGTACAGGTTTCACAAATCATCGCTGAACATGGCGGCAACATCACCGGAGTACACCATGAGCGTACTAACGCCAACAAGGCTATTACCGGTTGCTTTGTACGTATCAACATTGAAACACGCAATTTTGAGCACATCAATACCATTAAGGAAGCCTTGACAAAAGCAGGTTTCAACCTTTGGGATTAAAGAATAACATTTTAACAAATAAAGATATGATTAAGAAAGTTTATACAAAGAATGCACCCGAGGCTATCGGTCCTTATTCACAAGCTATCATCTGCGGTAACATGTTGTACACTTCAGGTCAAGTGCCCATCAACCCTGCTACCGGCAATGTTGAAACTGAAGGTATCACAGATCAGGCTACACAAGTCATGAAGAACCTTGCAGCAGTATTGGCTGAAGCAGGAACAAAGTTCGAGAATGTTGTTAAGACAACTTGTTTCCTTAGCGATATGGGGGATTTTGCAGCATTCAATGCTGTTTACGCACAGTATTTCACCAGCAACCCTGCACGCTCATGCGTAGCAGTAAAGACACTTCCAAAGAATGTCCTTGTGGAAGTTGAGGTTATTGCTGTTATTGAAGAATAATAGAATAAAATCATAAAATAATCAGGCATTTCTACTTAGAAATGCCTGATTATTTTATTTATATAACAGAAATATACAAGGAATTTTTGAAAGATCAGGAAGTTTTCCTTTCCACTCCTTGACAGTCTTTGTACAAACATATTCATCGGAACATGTTAGATTTGCCGCAATACAAAGTTTTGTTTGAGGACGACAATGGGCAATGATATCCTCCATCATTTTGCCATTACGGTATGGAGTCTCTATAAACAACTGTGTCTGTTCCTCATTATATATACGCTGTTCAAGTTGGCGTAACTTTTTCGCACGCTCATCGGGTTTTATAGGCAAATAACCATTGAATGCAAAACTTTGTCCATTGAATCCCGAAGCCATTACAGAAAGAATTATACTTGAAGGCCCCACCAGAGGTACAACTTTTAATCCCTTACGCTGTGCAACAGCCACAACATCGGCACCAGGATCCGCCACGGCCGGACAACCGGCCTCAGAAATAACACCCATAGATTTACCGTCTATAAGAGGTTTAAGGAAACCGGCTACAACCTCGGGAGAAGTATGCTTGTTCAACTCAAAGAACTGCGAGCCATCGATATCAAACTGTGGGTCAACCTTTCGTAAAAAACGTCGTGCCGAACGCACATCCTCAACAATAAAATGCCTTATTCCTGCTATAATTTCAGTATTGTGTTCCGGTAAGACATTCTTAATAGGAGTATCGCCCAAAGTCACAGGCAACAGATATAATGCAGTTTCCATAAATCATTTCAAACGGTTAAAATATTTTCTGCCACACAAATAATATTGCCATAAAAGAAATGGCTTTTTACTATCCTGCGGAACAATGGTCAATTCCAGATTACGATTACGATCACACAAATACTCTTCACGCATACGTTTATATTCGCAACGAGCTTTTATTACAGCTTTAAAATCACCCCACGAACCACATAACAAGAATTTCAGTGCCGCCACATAATCAAGCAACATACGCACACGCAGCACATGCATCAACTTCTTTTGTGGCATATTCTTATATAACAAAAGCAGATTGTTTCGAAAATTCAAATATGTCTTACGCGGATTACTCTTATTCAAGGTCGCACCGCCAACATGATAGACAACACTTTGCGGTACGCAGTAAACCTCTCCGCCTCTTGCATTCATACGCCAACATAGATCTATCTCCTCCATATGTGCAAAGAAGCGGCCGTCAAACCCACCTAAAGCCCAAAAGTCTTTACTCCGAACCATCATTGCGGCACCTGTTGCCCAAAACACACGGCAGACATCATCATATTGGCCCTTATCTTCCTCAACAACATCAAAGAGACGACCACGACAATAGGGATAACCATAACGGTCCACAAAGCCGCCCGAAGCTCCGGCATATTCAAAAAAAGCCTTATTTTTGTAGTCGAGAACTTTGGGCTGACAAGCCATTACCCCAGAATTTGCATCCATAAAGCCTAAAAGCGGAACAAGCCAGCCTGTTGTTACCTCGACATCAGAATTAAGCAGGAGATAATATTCTGCCTCAATTAGTTCAAGTGCCTTGTTGTAGCCACCGGCAAATCCATAGTTTCTGTCAAGACAGATAAGAGCCGCTTTAGGAAACTTATTTTTTACCACCTCAACGCTGTTATCAGTTGAAGCATTATCGGCAATATAGACCTTTGCCTCGGGGGAGCACTCAAGCACAAGCGGCAGGTAACGCTCAAGCATTTCCGCACCGTTATAGTTCAATATGACAACTGCTACCCTCTTGTTCATGAGAAAGAAGTTTTAGATTCAGCCATGTCGGCAAAGCCTATTACCTCGGTTACAGTAAGAGCCGACTTATCTTCATTGAAACCACCAAGACGCACCTGTACCAGACGATTCACGAAACACTTGTCGTGAGGCATCTCTACGCGAATATAATTATCAGTAAACCCGCCAATAGGCATACCTGAACGTGGTTTCTCAAACAATACGACAGCCTCTTTTCCCACAAAACGCTCATAAAAAGCAATACGTTTTTCTTCGGAAAGAGCTATAAGCAATTTACTACGTCTATGCTTCTCTGCAGGTGATACTGCACCTTCAATTTTTAAAGCCTTTGTTCCGGGACGTTCAGAATAACTGAATACATGTAATTGAGAAATATCAAGTCCCTTAATAAATTCATAAGCCTGCTCAAAAAGTTCCTCGCTCTCACCACGCGTACCCACAATCACATCGACACCGATAAATGCATCAGGCATAACCTCACGCACTTTGGCAATCTTTGCTGCAAACAATGCAGTTTCATAACGACGGTGCATAAGTTTTAAAACCTCATCACTACCCGCCTGCAATGGTATATGGAAATGTGGCATAAAGCTACGTGACTTCGCCACATAGTCAATAATCTCATCAGTGAGAAGATTGGGTTCTATTGAAGAGATTCTGTAACGCAGGATACCATCTACACCATCGAGCTCCTTTACCAACGAAGTAAAACTTTCACCGGTAGATTTTCCAAAATCACCAATATTTACACCGGTAATAACAATCTCTTTACCCCCTTCGTCGGCAGCCATCCTAGCCTTTTCAACAAGTTCGGAAATAAAAGGATTGCGACTACGTCCACGAGCAAAGGGAATAGTACAATAGGTGCAGAAATAATCACATCCATCCTGAACCTTCAAAAAATAGCGTGTACGGTCACCACGAGAACATGAATGGACAAAATTACGTACATCCTTTGTAGGTTGTGCAAACCACTCACCACATTCAGTATGTTTTTCAAGACGACCGAGATGTTCAAGCACTTCACCTTTTTTATCTATGCCAAGAACAACATCCACCCCTTCTTCTTTTGATAAACGTTCTGCCGAAAGTTGGGCGTAGCAACCTGTAACGACAACAAAGGCACCAGGATTTTGACGAATTAGTTTATGTATGACCTGACGGCATTTTTTCTCAGCCTCTTGGGTAACAGCACAACTATTTATAACACAAATATCAGCTATTTCACCAGCTCTTGCCGTACGAATGCCAGCCTCCTGCAACTGACGTTCAATAGTGGCAGTCTCCGAGAAGTTCAGTTTACAGCCTAATGTAAAATATTTAGCTTTTTTATCTTTAAAAACAGTTTTATCAATCATGGTCAATTTGGGGTAATATTCCAAAGTCACACTTTCTATTACAAACAATTTAAAATCTCATACCTATTGTCAATGCTACAGTTTGATCAACAAAAGTAACATCTGCTATCGGATTTATACACTCGGTATCATAGAAAGGATAAAATTCTCCACTCTGCATTTGTAGCATATAAGCCAAATCAATATACATTTTCTTGAATCTATAACCGCAACCAAAAGTAACATTATTCTTGTCATAAAGGTTCAAGAATTCAGTAGATGTATCAGTAATACTCATATTATCAATATTTTTATAAGTATTACTGTTGAACATCGCTGTTGAAAAACAGTATCCGGCACGTATGGCAAATTTATTAAAATTAAGTTCAGCTCCTATGCGTACGGTATGCTGCTGACGCATTGCTTTATCAATGTCGGGATTTTGCGACCTTGCTATGGCTGTTCTGTCGGTATATGCAGCTGTACGAGAATCAGTGAATTCATATTCTGCATTCACGGCAAGATAACTTCCGAATGTATATGCCACAGAAGCATTTACTCTCCAAGGTGTCTTATATCCATACTTCACATTCAGGTTATCGTAATAGCGTTCTTCATCTCGAGTATCATATTCATAACGGTCAACACCTACAATTGCGGCATTACTTGAATCAAGCAGTCGGTACCATGTAGGTGTGTGGAAAGCTACACCAAGTTTTAATGGAAGATATTTAAATGGGCGGATAATTGCTCCGAGTTTCAAATCCAAACCGGTACCACTCATTTTTAAATTATTTATGATTGAATAAATTTCACCTATTTCATCATCTTCATAGTAGCATGAATAACGCGAATAATCCAAAGATGATATAGAGAGTGTTGCACCAAGATACAAACGGTCTTTGATATTTGTGGATAGATTCACATCAAAGACATCAACCCTGCCACGCTCCTCGCTATAATATCCCAAATGAGTGGGAGGATATACCAAACTACCTGAAGCATTGGTTATAAGATTACCCGTTTCATCGACTAACCCACCATCCGAAGCCAATAAAGTAAGCCAATTATAATTAAGGTTCTCATACATGCTGTATGTAACATTATCGGTATCAAACGGATTATTACGGTACAAACCATCTATGATATACTGCTGCGAAAAGCCACCTGCCGCTCCATACATATCAAAGTTACGGCCAAAATGATTGTTAGATCTGTACGACACACCTATATTAAGGAATTCAATATCGGACATATCGAATTCGTTGGCAAAAACAAATCCAAAGTTATCTAATTGACAATTGCTATAATCACAAGATGTTTGAGTCTTATTATATACAGATATGCTATTCTTAATATCTGTACTTACTGTAAAGGCACAGTCACTGCTACGATAAAGAGCTATACCTGCGGGATTAACTCCCATAACAGAAATGTCACCTCCCAAAGCACCCATTGAACCACCCATACCTACAAAACGTGCAGTTCCAATAAGCCCCTTATCATTCAGACCGGTAAAATTATAATAATTCTGTGCCACCGATAAAGCCGGTAGCATTATTAGCAGTGTGTATAATAAAAATTGTTTTCTCATAGTAATAGATTCTTAAATATAGACAAGTACGTTTTTACCTTCTTGCACCACTGCTGCCACGCGAACTGCCCGAAGAGCCGCCTCTTGAATATCCGCCACTAACACTTCCTCCTCTGCTGCTACCCGATGTACTGCCAGAGCGTGAAACGCCGGTATTGCCCGAACGATTGTTATTACCCGACGAATTGCCACCACTACGATAGCTGTTACCACCCTCGCTACGTGAATTTGAGTTTCCTGTTCCTGAACGACGTACAGGATTACCGCCTCTATCGTTTTTAGAAACATTATTCTCTCGAACATTGGCATTGTTCATTCCACGCTGCGGTTGTTGGCGAACCAACCCTGTCGTTTCGGTTTTCTTTTCTGTTTCCACACCACTAACACCACGACGAGGCTGTTGAATGCGAGTTGGTGTTGAGCCACCACGGCTATCACTGCTCGAAACAGCACCATTTGTAACATTAGAATCATTTACAGTCCTACGAGGACGTTGTGTACGTACCGTTGCCGTTCCTCCACGTTCATTTCCCCTTGTATCACCATTAGTTGAAACAGATTGGTTTTCACGTTCATTTCTTGCTACGCCACCATTTGTAGGAATGTCTCGGTGTACTTTGTGTGTCGGCCTCCAGTAATTATTATTGCCATGGTGAGGAGGATAATAACCTGCATGCCAATGATGATTATGCCAATGATGATTATACCAATATGGCCTATGCCAATAATTGTTATGCCAATGAAAATCGTGCCAATACCAGGAAGGACGCCAAGCCCAATATGGCGTAAACGCATTATAATGCACATGCCAAGCACTTGGATTATAATACATCATTCCACAACCGGCATAATAGTAAAATAGATTGTTTGATGTAGGATAAATATCTATTGTAATACCATTGTCATAGACAAGCCAATCATTTATCCCACTATTATATCTCAAATCCCAATACAACCCTGTTCCCATTAGCCTTGCAGGACTACGGAAACGAACTATACGTGTAGAATAATCATAGTCATCATAATACAAATCATACAGATCGTTAGTAAAATATACAGCATCAGCCTCTATCGTATCCACGTCGCACTTCTCTTCCGAAATATAATTGTCATCAATATCGGCAAAAGAATTGACTTCGGAACTTTTTACTACAACAACTTTTTTCTCTTTTGTAGGTACAAAGTATATATCATTTACCTGTGCTATTGTGGCAATAGGTAAGAATAATGCCAAAAATAAATAAATCCGTTTCATGACCTTATAATTTTATCCATTCTACCATTTAAAGTACAAAAATATTACATTTTGGCAAAAAACAAGGGAAAACCCTCTATATATAATGAGGATTTTCCCTATAATTTATATATTTTAATATTTTTTATTTGTTTTCGGGACGAAGCTGGCGAACAACCTCTGCTGTACGCCACATTTCGCTCTCACGCAAAGCCTTCAATTCTTCATTGAGTTTCGCACGATAGTCGGGCTTAGAGTTTGAGTCGATAGAGATTTGTGCCTCATTACCGCTTTTCACCGATTCGTACAACTTATACATTACAGGCTTGATGGCATCGTGGAAAGGAGTCATCCAATCCAAAGCACCACGTTGTGCTGTTGTTGAGCAGTTTGCGTACATCCAGTCCATACCCTTAGCCGAGAAAAGAGGCATGAGCGACTGTGTAAGTTCCTCAACCGTCTCATTGAATGCCTCAGAAGGAGTATGTCCATTCTCACGCAACACCTCATACTGTGCAAGGAAAAGACCTTGGATAGCACCCATCAATGAACCACGCTCACCAGTAAGGTCTGAAACCGCTTCGCGTTCGAATGTTGTCTCAAAGAGATAACCAGAACCAATACCTATACCAAACGCCAACACACGATCAAGTGCCTTACCTGTAGCATCCTGCTGAATTGCATAAGAAGCATTCAAGCCACGACCCTCAAGGAACATTGTACGCAATGACGTTCCAGAGCCCTTAGGAGCAACCATTATCACATCGACATCTTTAGAAGGAACAATACCTGTTCTATCACTCCAGTTAATTCCGAAACCATGAGAGAAATAGAGAGCCTTACCTGCTGTCACAAATTTCTCAATTTTAGGCCACACTGCAATTTGTGCAGCATCAGAAAGAAGCATACAAATAATTGTACCACGCTCTGCAGCCTCTTCTATTGTAAACAGACTCTCACCAGGTACCCAGCCATCATTAACAGCCTTGTCGTATGTAGCACCTTCACGCTGACCAACAATCACATTAAAGCCATTGTCACGCAAATTGCAAGCCTGACCGGGACCTTGAACGCCATAACCAAGCACAGCAATTGTCTCATTCTTCAATATCTCACGAGCTTTCTCAAGAGAAAACTCCTTAGAAGTAATCACATTCTCAATTACTCCACCAAAATTCATTTCTGCCATAATAATATTATTTTACTGATTTTCTTTTACAATCCTTATCAAAAAGCAATTCGCTCAAGTTCTCATGCGAATGACGTGGAACAGCCACACGACCCGACTTCACGAACTGCAACATGCACTGCTGTGCAACAAACTCGTTATAGAGTTCTACGATAGTATCAGTTGCACCGGTTTTTTCAACAACTGTATAATTTGCATTAACCTCAATGATACGTGCCTCGGTATGACGTATTATTCGTGATATCTGATTATTCTCCATGATTCGCGGAGTGGAAAGTTTATACAAAGCAACCTCTTGGAAAAAGATTTCATTGTCGAGATAATAATCTGCCTTTAAGACATCAACCTTCTTCTCAATACGCTTTGTAACTTTCTGTATAGAATCCTCTTCGCCCCAAAGCGAAATTGTATAACGGTGTACACCTTCGATTGAAGATGAAGAGGCTGTAATAGTATCAATATTCATCATTCGGCGTGTAAACTCAGCAGTTACCTGATTAAGCATACCCGCTATATTCTCAGTATATACGATAATGGTATATAATTTCTTTTCCATAAACCTGTACTTTTTTATTCAAAAATCATCTCACTTACAGTTGCTCCGGGAGGTGTCATTGGCATTACATTATCCTCTTCCTTTACAGCCACATGCAATAGATAAGGGCCATCTGTTGCAAGCATCTCAGTAATAGCAGCATCAAGCTCTTCACGTTCTATTACAAGACGCGATGGTATTCCATAACCTTGTGCTATCATCGCATAATCAGGGTTGAGCATAGGAGTCCATGAATAGCGGTGATCAAAGAATAGTTCTTGCCATTGACGTACATTACCCAGATAGTTGTTATTAAGAAGAATCATCTTAACTCCAACACCCTGTTCCATTATTGTACCAAGTTCCTGAATGTTCATTTGGAAACCACCGTCACCGGTAAAGAGACATACCGTACGCTGAGGCATAGCAATTTTTGCACCAATAGCAGCAGGCAAACCATATCCCATTGTACCAAGACCACCTGAAGTAAGAATACTATGTGGCTCGGAGTATTTAAAATAACGAGAAGACATCAACTGGTTCTGTCCTACATCAGTAACAAGGATTGCTCTATTGCCTGTTGCTTCACTAACTTTACGTGCAACCTCACCCATAAGCAAAGGACCACAATCCGGATTCAAAGCCTTCTTTGTAACTTTTTCATCCTCTATTGCATTATATTTTGCAAAACTGTCAATCCACTCCTTGTGATTACCACGTTCCACCAATTCTGTAAGCAAAGGCAGAACCTCCTTGCAATCACCAACA
Source organism: Bacteroidaceae bacterium (assembly GCA_017647975.1). GTDB lineage: Bacteria > Bacteroidota > Bacteroidia > Bacteroidales > Bacteroidaceae > HGM04593. The sequence goes on from JAGCJL010000038.1 coordinate 13,935, forward strand.
ATGGGCACATCTACTGTTACATTCTTATTTATTTCGGCATGGTCGATATCTATATGTATTATTTTCGCTTGTTTTGCATATGTAGCGACATTACCGGTCACACGGTCACTGAAACGCATACCAACCGCAATGAGCAAGTCACACTCATTCGTATTATGGTTTGGTCCATAGTTTCCATGCATTCCCAACATACCTACACATAACGGATGTTCTGTAGGCAAGGCTGAAAGGCCAAGCAATGTTCGTGCCGCTGGAATATCGGCCTTCTCAATGAAAACCTTAAGTTCCTCATGAGCCTCGCCCAACTCAACTCCTTGACCAACAAGAACAAATGGTCGTTCCGATTTATTTATAAGCTTTGCAGCCTCCTCGATTGCCATAGCATCGGGAGTTGGATAAGGAACATAACTTCTAACGCTATCTACGAAAACGTCCTCATACTCAGTCATCGCTGTCTGAGCATTCTTTGTAAAGTCAAGTACAACCGGACCCGGACGTCCTGTAGATGCTATATAAAAGGCACGTGCCACAGCCCAAGCAACATCCTCGGGACGACGGATTTGATAACTCCATTTTGTTATCGGTTGGGTTATACCAACAAAATCAATCTCCTGAAAAGCATCAGTTCCAAGCACAGCACAACCAACCTGACCTGCTATTACCACTACCGGAGTACTATCAAGCATGGCATCACTGATACCTGTCAAGGTGTTTGTTGCACCCGGACCACTTGTAACAATTGATACACCTACCCTACCCGAACTGCGAGCATATCCCTGTGCTGCATGTACAGCACCTTGTTCATGACGCACAAGAACCTGACGAAAATCTTTTCGATGATCATACATTGCATCAAAAACAGGCATTATAGAACCGCCAGGATAGCCAAAAACGGTATCTACTCCCTCTTTTATAAGTGAACGCATTAAAGCTTCACCACCAGATATTATCTCTTTACCCATAATTTATTCAATAATTCTAATACCACCTTTATCGGCAGAGCTGACCATTGAGGCATATGCTTTAAGACTCTTGGAAACCACACGATCACGTGTCAACGGGAACATCTCGCGTGCCTCAAGTTCTTCATCTGTAAGTTTCACATTTATTGTACGTGCAGGTATATCTATCTCAATAATATCTCCATCACGTAATTTACCTATATTACCACCGGCTGCAGCCTCGGGAGATATATGTCCGATACTTAATCCCGAAGTTCCACCACTGAAACGTCCGTCGGTAATCAAAGCACACTCCTTACCCAAATGACGTGATTTTATATAAGATGTAGGATAAAGCATCTCCTGCATTCCAGGACCACCCTTAGGACCTTCATATATTATCACAACAACATCACCGGCCTTTACAGTACCATTAAGAATTCCATCAACAGCAGCCTCCTGAGAATCGAACACTTTTGCAGTTCCGGTAAAACGCCATATACTCTCATCTACACCGGCAGTCTTTACTACACAACCGGCTTTTGCAATATTTCCGAAAAGGATAGCCAAACCACCATCTTTTGTATAAGCATTCTCTATAGAGCGTATGCAACCAGCCGCACGATCGGTATCAAGAGTTTCATAAGTACAGTTCTGCGAACCCATCACATTACTAAATACATTTGCCGGTGCAGTGCTGTATATACGCTTAGCATCATCTGTAATATTTTCACCAGTAATTGAATATTTAGCAATATCCTCGGCAAGCGTTGCTCCTGTCACTCTCTTGACAGTAGTATCAAGCAATCCACCTTTTGCAAGTTCTCCCAAAATACCAAGGATACCACCAGCTCTACCACAATCCTGAATACTATATACAGTACTATTCGGTGCAAGTTTACACAAACAAGGTACCCTACGACTTAATTCATCGATATCGCTCATATTGAATTCTGCTCCCGCTTCCTGAGCTACAGCCAAAAGGTGTAGAATGGTATTTGTAGAACCACCCATAGCTATATCGAGAGTCATTGCATTCATAAAAGCCTGGCGTGTAGCTATGCTAAGTGGCAATACACTTTCATCACCTTCGCCATAGTACTTCATTGCATTCTCGACTATTGTTCTTGCAGCATCTTTCAATAGTTGCACACGATTGGCATGTGTAGCCAACACAGTTCCGTTACCGGGTAATGAAAGACCAATAGCCTCGGTTAGCGAGTTCATTGAATTTGCAGTAAACATACCGGAACAACTTCCACATCCCGGACATGAACGTTTTTCTATTTCGGCAAGTTCCTCATCACTTACAGAATTATCGGCTGCCTTTACCATTGCAATGACAAGGTCAAGATTCTCATTTTTCCATGTACCCTTTTCCATAGGGCCTCCTGAAACAAAGACTGTTGGGATATTCAATCTCATTGCAGCCATAAGCATTCCCGGAGTAATCTTATCACAGTTTGAGATACACACCAATGCATCCACTTTATGAGCATTACACATATATTCAACACTGTCGGCAATAATGTCACGCGAAGGCAAAGAATACAACATGCCATCATGTCCCATAGCAATACCGTCATCAATAGCTATTGTATTGAATTCAGCGGCATAGCATCCCATCTTTTCTATTTCGGTCTTAACTATTTGTCCAGCTTCATGCAAGTGTGTATGGCCTGGCACCAACTGGGTAAACGAGTTTGCAATACCAATGATAGGCTTACCAAACATTTCACGTTTCATACCGTTAGCAATCCAAAGGGCTCTCGCTCCCGCCATACGGCGTCCTTCTGTAGAACAGGCACTTCTTAATTTTATCTTCATATCTTTATATTTTCAAAGAGACCTTTCCCGTTTAGAGAAAGGAATAACGACGTAAGCAATAAAATTACCGACAAAGCGGTATTCAAAAGAAGCTCTACACAGCGACCTTGCTTCACGCGTTGATTTTATGACATCTTTAATTTTAAGTTTGCAAAAATACTCTCTTTTTTCAGCATATACAAGAAAAGTGCAACAAACTTGACTCTTGATTTTAAACAGTTTCTGTTAAATAAGGGTATACTGCTTTACATATTGACAATTTTTTATAACATATTTGCAAAAGCATAAAATTATTCCGTTTTTCTACCGCAAAAAATCTTACCAGACTTTACTATTTGTTCATTTTTTACTACATTCGCTATCAAAACAAAATAAAATCACAATATGAATAAAATCAGATTTTTTCTTTTTTCAACAGTTGTAATCCTAACCGGACTTATCGCATTCGGTTTAGCCAGCCGCCCGCAGGTAAAAAATGCAGACGCATTGGAATTCTCGGCAGAACGTATCATTGAAGACATCAGAGTCATATCGCAACATCATCATTCGGTTGCACACCCCGAGGAGCGTGCTGATGTTAGGGAATACCTCATCTCAAGATTACAGCAAATTGGTGCCGACACAGTAAGAACATTTGAATACAAATCGCTTACAGGGCCAGAGAACAAACATGTAACATACACTTTTGACGCAACAAATATACTTGCAACATTCAACCCCAAGCAAGCACAAGACGAACAGACATACCTGCTTATGGTTGCACATTACGATTCCAGATACTCACAACCTATGGCAAAAGGTGACACTGTCTGGTCATACGGTGCGGCTGACGACGGTTACGGAATTGGCGTAATACTTGAGACTGTAAACCAAGCTCTTAAATATCGCGATGAATGGGAACAAGGTATAAAGATTTTATTTACAGATGCCGAAGAGGTTGGAATGAAGGGCATGAAAGCCATGTGGGAAAGAAACCACGAAGAGTTCAACGATGTTGGTTTCATGATAAATCTTGAGGCACGAGGTCCTTACGGTCCAGCCCTGCTTTTTGAAACCTCACCGGGCAATGAAAAGATAATGGAGTTATACAAGTATGCAGAATATCCATTCACATACTCTTTGACCACTGTCGTTTACGGATTCATGCCTAATTTTACAGACTTCACAATAGTAAAGGATGAAATCCCCGGCATGAATTTCTCAACAATCGCCGACATCAACCATTACCACACCGACCTTGACAATTTCTCAAACATCAATGCCAGGTCAATACAGCACTACGGTTCGCAGGTTACTCCCGTGGTTCATAAATACCTTACCGAAAAGGAATATTCAGATATAAACAGTCTGAAGTCCAATGCTGACACAATAAACTTTACCATACCATATTTTGGCCTTTTCAATTTCTCAAAAGAAACATATACATTATTAAATATTGCCATTTACATTATTTTTATAATAATTGTAACAATAGACATTTTGCGGGGACGTGTACAACTACGCAAGATTTTGCGTAGATCCGGAATAACTATACTCTCCGCAATAGGCACGCTTGCAATAGGAGAACTCATTGCATTTGTCTGCTGCATTATTACAGGAGTCAAATTTAATCCATTCGGTATTGTACAAGGAGTCTCTTTCGACAATTTTGCAATGGGAGCAACAGTGGTTGTTGCAACAGGCCTTGTTGCAGCCGTTCATATACGCCTACGGAGCAGATCTATCTCTTGCGTTGAAAACTCACTCCGCACAAACGCAAAATCTTTGGCAGCATTGACAAATGCCACAAACAGCCTTTACGGAACACTTCTGCCAATGCTGCTATTCAGTGCATTACTCCTAATTTCTATAAATGAGAACCTGATGTTCTTTATCCCTTTGAGTATTTCAACAATAGCCATGGTATTATATCGTATTAGCAAACAGAAAATTTTCACATTGCTTGCCATTGGTTTGATTTTACTCCATGCATTCTCATTTCTTCATGCCTTGGCAATGGCACTTACAATTGGAGCTTTTGGTGCAGTACTTATGCTTGCACTGCTTGACTTACTTGCAATTATTCCACTCGCTGATATATATTTAACAAAGAAAAATTAAAAGCACTAAGCACAAAAAAACAGGATTTTAAATCCTGTTTTTTTGTGCTTAGTATAAAACCAAACAACCTTGTCTATTATTAGAACAAAGGTTTAAAATCCAAATCAACAAGAAGATTAGTTGTCAATCTCACACATAAGTGTGAAGATTGACACTATACTAAACTTCCTCTTCTGTCGAGAATTACTCAGCAGGTGTAACCTCTGTAGCTACCTTGCCATCAGCATCAGGACCAGGAGCAGCAGCGGGGATAACCTCAGTTGCAGCTGCAGGAACGATGTCTGTAGCAACTACCTCATTCTCATTCTTTTCTGCGTTACAGCAAGAAACCATAGCAATAGCCAAAACTGCTACATAGAAAAACTTCTTCATAACAAAATTATAGTTTAAGTATAGCCTACTCCCTTTTTAGCGTTTCGGCGACCTCTTATTTTCACATTATCAATGCGTTCCAAAGCAAACAGGTATAAATTTACCGACTGTTTTAAAACACATTGTATCATTTTTTTGCAAAGATAGTGCAATATTATTTAGAAACTGTCCTTTTTGAAAGATTTTTTTAAAAAAAATATAATAAAGTCTTAAAAATGCAGTAAAACAATGATAATAAGTAATAAAAAAATGAAATCCTACTCCAAAAAGTAGGATTTCATCACCAAATTCAAACTGGATATAATATTTAGATAAGAACTTTATAAACACTATTTCCATTCTTATTTTTCACCACAACAATATACGAACCATGAGGAAGCGAATTCAACGGCAAAGCCATCTTTGCACAATCACTTGTTGCACATACTATTGAACGCATAACACCACCCATGTCATAGATTGCAAATTCATCGCCGGAACTTATTTTTCCTTCACAAATCAAGAGATCACCTTCAAGTGTAAAGAATATTGCCGAAGATAAAATATCCTCTACTGCAGTATCGATTTCTTTTACCGGAGTAAATAACAATTTATGAGACATTCTGCCCGATGAAGGTATAAGATATTTATCCAATGTTCCTGTATTCTGACCACAACTACCGTTACCTAATCCCTTTTGCATACAATCGAAATGAGCATACACATCACCCTTTTCTAACTTCCATGCATGAGAAGCATCTTTCAGCTGTTCATCAGTATAATGCAATAACGAGAATGCAACGTCTCCTGAAGCCTCAATCTTCAATCCGTTACCCGTTTCTTTATTCAACAGATACAAGTCACGTAATCCCTCACGATTACCCATACTTTGTGGATTGGGATAAGGCTCGAACATGTCGCTTACTGTTGTATTATATCTTCCATAGAAAGAACCACTATTACGGTCAATATAATTCTCCCAAGGACCGCGAGCATAATACTGCACATAATCCATATCTTCGGGGAATGTCATTGACAATCCTACACGACGCAAGCCTTCTGTATTTATCTCATAATCCGCCTCTAACAAGATTTCTCCATTAGCAGAAATATTATAGACAAATTCATAATCACAATTACGTCCCGAAGCCAGCACTTCAACCGTTACAATTTTTTCATCTTCAGAAATAGAAAATTTTGCACTTCGCGAAGTTATTCCATTATCAGGAGCATAATTATTATAATCCTCTTTAGGACCATCATTCTCAACCCAACGATAATTGCTATAGTCTGGACCGCTAACCAATAAATCTTGACCATCCACAACCCATGACTTCATTATGCCATCTTTAGAGAATTCTATTCTAACTTTATCATTCTCTATTATCTTGTTACTACCACTATTTACAAGAGATAATGTTGAATTACTTTCAGTTAATTGCAATACAGCCACACGCTCAGCAAGTTTATACTGTTTTCTGGCTATCACATAATTTGCATCAACCCAAGTCTGTTTTTCTTTATAGCAAAGTTCTATATTCAAGAATGTTTCAACACCATCTTCAGGCATCGTTGTATAAGGCACAAGCACTGTAGCCTCTGCACCCGGAGCAACCGCCGGCAACTCAACACGACCACTTTCAACTTCTGTTCCATTTGACAATACTGTATATTTCAAATAGAAATTATCAAGAGATATAAAGTCATAATCATTCTTTAGTATCAACGATTTTGATTCTGTTTCAAATTGCAAGAACTTCACATATTGATAAACACTCTTGACCTCGGTCAATTCAGGACTCCAAGCACGTTCACCGTCAACAAGACCATTGTTTACAAAGTTGCCCTGGTTAGGACCGGGATAATCATACCCTGTACGATACTTATTCACACCGTCAATTTTAAAATCACCATTCTTGATATCCTCTGCTGCATATATTGACTGATCTGCCCAATCCCAGATACAACCACCAATACCGTAACGGCTTCCCTCTATTGCATCCCAATACTCCTGCAAATTACCAACTCCATTACCCATTGCATGAGCATATTCACACATAAAGAATGGCTGATTCTTGCCGTTACTGTTACATCTTGTTTGAACTTCGCTCACTGTCGGATACATCTCGGACCAAATATCGGTATGAGCAGTTCCGGCACGTGTAGCACCCTCGTAGTGTATTATACGAGGATCAAGTTCACGCACTGCAGCATATGTATATTGGAAGTTCTTGCCACCGCCACTCTCATTTCCAAGAGACCAGAAGATTATCGATGGATAGTTACGGTCACGATAAACCATTCGAATAGTGCGGTCAACATACTGTGCACGCCAAGAATCCTCATTGGTTATACCTCCTCTTTCTCCGCCTTGCTCCCAACTGTAATGACACTCGACATCAGCCTCATCCATACAATAAAGACCATAATAGTCAAACATTGAATTCATTTTCGCCTGACGTGGATAGTGACTGGTACGAACAGTGTTCATATTGGCCTGCTTCATCATCTTGACATCGTACAACATTGTAGCAACATCCACAGAACGACCTGTTACCGGGTGTGTATCCTGCAAATTAGCACCTTTGAAAAGGACTTTTTCTCCATTTACATATACAAGACCATTCTTTATCTCAACATGGCGGAAACCATATTTGGTTGAAAAGACATGCTCTTCACCGCCTTCACCATTCTTCTGTACAACCTCTACTGTATAAAGATTTGGGGTTTCGGCAGTCCAAGGCATTAATGCACTTAAATTCTCAAACGCAACATTAACGCTCTTCTCTTTCTCATCAGTACCGAATTGCACCGTTATCGTTTTTTCAGCAACCTTGTCACCTGCCGGTGAAAGAAGTACAACATCAACAATCTTATTTGATGCTACTGCGTCACGATTATCGAAGGATAGTTGTACATTCATTGTACCAGACTCATATCTATCATTAGCTTTTAGCGATGATGTTATATAATGATCACGAACAAATACTTTTGGAGTGGCAAAAAGATATACATCACGATGCATACCGCTCATGTGCCACATATCCTGACCTTCGAGATAAGAGGCATCACTCCAGCGTATTACCTGAACACTGACATTATTTTTACCAACATGCAAGTATTCTGTAACATCAAATTCGGCATCATTGTTACCACTCTGTGTATAACCGACATAATTTCCATTCATCCACACAAATGCAGCACCATAGATACCATCGAAATGCAAGAACACACGCTTATTGCTCCAATTATCCGATATTTGGAAATCCCTACGATAAGAGGCGACGGAGTTTATCAAGCCCTCCTTCATTGTAATTCTAGGAGGATTGTTCTTAAACGGATAATTTACATTTATATATAGAGGATCACCATACCCCTTCATCTCAAGGCATGAAGGTACACTTATGGTATCCCATTTTGTCACATCGACATCATTACCCCAAAAATCATTCTTTCCGGGACGTTCTGCAACACTCTCTACCCAATTCAAGTTCCAGACACCGTTCAAGCTCAAGAACTCAGCGTTCTCGGGGTCAAGCCAAGGGTATTTATATTTTTCATCGGCACGCATCTTCTGCACACTTGCATAAGGCATATACGCCGCATGACCATTCTCCTTATTCTCGCCAAAGAAAGTCTCATCTTCCCAAACATTAGCCATAGGAACATCCTCTGCCACAACACGTTCTATTGTAAAATGCGCTGCCTCACCTGGATAATCATTGCTCATAGACAACGTATTTCCTGATGCTACAAGATTAAACCATTTGCCGTCTTTCTTTGCTCTTATTCTGTAAACGCCATGCGTACCCGTTGTCAAAAAGTGAGCCTGTTGGTTTTCGTTAGCGTACGAAGGGTCCCACAATAGCGGCACCTTGTTGCCGCCCAAAGCAAAGTCCGCAGCCTTACCGAAATAAGCACCATAGAACTGTACATAATCGCTATTATCGACCGCACGACGGAATTGCCAAACAAAGTTCTCTTTATTTTCCTCTTTATATTCATCAAGGAACAATATTGCATTGTTCACATTATTTCCACGAGTATTTATTGCATATCCGTTAGAACAACTCTTAATTATATAATATTCGTTTACAACAGGTACATTGGTTACCGGAGCATTGTTTATAAACTCCAAGCGGAATTGTGTTTTCTCGCCCGATGCACCGTTCTCCACAATAAGCGAACCATCATCTTTTACATTAAGTACCTTTTCTCTGTCATAGTTACACAGAAGTTGTACAATATTTTCGGTCTCATCAATAACTCTCACATAAAAAGCCTGGTTAAATGTACATGTCGCACCCCACTGCAACAACTTACCGGAATTAGCATCTGAGCCCAAAGCCATATCGGCTGCCATGGCATACTCCTGATTATAGAGCATAAACACCGCTTCGTTCTTAGACAAGGAAACGAATTTCCATTTTTGAGCGACAGAGGTTTCATCAACCGCACTCATAGACAAATACTCGTTAAGGCCTGCGGCATTACCTGTTATAGCCTCATCTGTAGCGACATTCACGATACGGAACACATCACCATCGTTTATACTCTTTGCACATATATTCAAAGTGAATAAACCAAGAAACAGCAAAGCTGCAATTACACGTAGTTTCATATTATCAATTTTATAAGTTTACAATACAACTATGCGAATTTAAACATATTATTAAAATAATACAAAGATTATGCATTCTAAAATGCATAAAAAAAGAGATGTACCGTAGCACATCTCTTTACCATTATATAAAATTATGATTATTCCTGAACAGGTTCTGCAACCGGAGCAGCCTCCTCATAAACTTCTGTTGCAACATCAAATGTCTCTGCACTCTGGCGAGAAGGCAATGAGTATGCTGCCAAAACGCTTATTACTACCATAAACACAGCTATAGACCATGTTGCTTTCTCAAGAAAATCGGTTGTTTTTCTAACACCCATAATTTGATTTGACGAAGCAAAACCTGCTGCCAAACCACCACCTTTAGAGTTCTGTATAAGAACGATCAAACACATCAAAACCGATGCAAGTACAATCAATGAAACACAAAGCAAATACATATTATTTTCCTTTTGTATATTTTAATATTTTTTCTAAAAATCTTATTTGGTCTGCAAAGTAACGATTTTTATTCGGATATTCCAAACATAATCGCTTAATTATTTCAAGAGCTTTCTCATATTTACCCTGTTTAATATAAATATTGGCTAGTGTTTCTGTAAAAAAAGACTGCTCGGTAAACTGTATTTCACAATTCGGTTCTTCTCCTGAGAGTTGCGATTCGCCAACACCGGTATTCAAATCAAGCGAGATACGTTCATTGCCATTAGCCAAAAAATCATCAATCAACGACTGCCCTCTAAGTTCCGGTACAAAAGCACTTGTCGTACTATTTTCTTTCAAATAGACAGAAACATAATCCACTGCGGCTGCACCTTCAGCCTCCAAAGAGAATGAGTCACTTGGAACTGTATCAAGGAATGCATCAATCAACGACATAGTCCTGTCAACAGTCATTTCGTCCGGAGCCTCATCATTTGATACAACAGCACCATACCCGACCATCAAATCGAACAAAGGCCAACGGGATTTCAAAAACAAAGCAGCCTTACGCAACTCTTTACCCAATTCGTCATCATGCAAAAGATAAAGATTCTTGAGCATGAGAAGCCTTGCCACATCAAAATATGGATAGCGGCTAACTAAAAGACGTAATTCATAAAGAGTATTACGGTCAAGCAGTTCCGGATGATCTATGTAACGTATTATATTATCCATAAAAAGATCACCAATTCGCCACTGCCGCATTAAACACAGACTCCACTATTTCTTTAATCATTTGCCCAACAAGATCCTCTTGCACAGCATCAAGAGACTGTGTCGCATCAAAATCACGTGTAGCAGTAAACTGACGTTCAAAGTCTTCATCATGATTTGTATTATTTGTAAAACGAACATTCACAGTCATCTTTAACTGAACCATTGAAGAAAAGCCGTCGGATGAAATAGACTTATTAAACTGGTCATAAGCTGTAATCTCACCATCAAGTTGTAAATCTCCGCCACGAGCCACCTGCTGTAACTTTGTTTGTTGAACAAATGCGTTTGTAAGTTCATCATTGAACATTGCAGCCATTGGTGCCCATTGATAAGCCGCACGGTTTTGGAATTGGGTTATAGAAACCGTTCTCACTTTTGTATAGTCAATAGAAGCACCGGTAAACTTATAGCTGACAGTACAACCGACAAAAAGGGGAATAAATAACAAAGGCAATAAATATCTAAAAAATCTATTCAATCCCATACTCTTTTATTTTTCTATACAATGTTCTCTCAGAAATATTCAACTCCTTAGCCGCATTACGACGTTTTCCTCTATTTCTTTCCAACGCAAGCAAAATAGCCTTTTTCTCAACATCCTCAAGCGAAAGCGTCTCTTCAACATACTCTTCTACCAGACTTGTCGTTGGTTCATATTTTTCTTGAGGCAATGCAATATTATACGCCGGCTGCACTTTATGCTGTACTACCTCAACCTCTTGGGCGTTAGAATAAAAAGAGAGACGAGAATCAACATCTTCACGAGCGTCACGCAAACTTTCTATCTGTTTTTTCAATTCTGTTATATCACGACGCATATCAAAAAGTACATTATAAAGAATCTCGCGTTCACTCTCAAAAGTCTTTTTATCGGCACCTTGACCTGCAAACATTGGCAAATTATTCAATCTTTGCTGCGGAAGATAATGTTTCATAACATCACCTGTCACATCCCTATTCAATTCAAGAATAGAAACCTGTTCGGCAACATTTTTCAACTGACGGATATTTCCAGGCCAATCATAAGACAATATTGCCGATTTTGCAGCAGCATCAAGTTGCACCTTTGGGACATTGTACTTTGCCGCAAAATCCATACAGAATTTCAAGAATAGCAACACAACATCTTCACCACGTTTGCGTAGAGGTGGCACATTGATGGGTACTGTATTTAAGCGATAATAAAGGTCCTCACGGAAACGTCCTTTTGATATTGCCTCGGGCAGATCAACATTGGTGGCACAAACTATTCTCACATCGGTTTTTTCAACATCTGAAGAACCAACCCTCAAAAACTCTCCATTTTCAAGGACACGCAACAACCTCGCTTGAGTTGATAAAGGAAGTTCTGCAACCTCATCAAGAAAAATTGTTCCGCCATTAGCCTCACTAAAATATCCCTTACGTTCATTAACAGCTCCGGTAAATGCACCTTTCACATGACCGAAGAGTTCCGAATCTATTGTACCCTCAGGAATAGCACCACAGTTCACGGCAATATACTTCCCGTGCTTGCGAACACTATTGGTATGAATTATTTTGGGGAAGAACTCCTTACCCACACCGCTTTCTCCGGTCACAAGTACCGTCAAATCAGTATGAGCCACCTGAATGGCCGTATCTATAGCCTGCAATAATGCAGAATCATTACCAATTATTCCAAATTGCTGTTTTACCCTTTGTACCTCAACTACATTCATAAGCATCTGATTTTGCTGACAAAATTACTTATTTATCGGTAAATTCAAGCAATTTTGGCAGACTTTTTATTACAAACCTTTTAGAACGGGAAGAGCAACGGCAACACTAGTATCATCACTATACCCAAAATAATTTGCAAAGGCAGACCAACCTTAATATAGTCGGAGAAAGTATATTGGCCGGCAGGCATTACTAGAGCATTGGGCGGTGTAGAGAAAGGTGATGCAAAACACAGACTCGCACCAAGTGTTACCGCAAACAAGAACGGAACAGGACTTACACCGATCTGTACAGCACTGCTCATAGCAATTGGTGCCATAAGAACCGCTGTCGCCGTATTGCTTATAAACATAGTCATAAACGATGTTGTAAAATAGATTCCGGCCATAAGCAATATTGGACTGTAACCACCAAGAGCAGAGACCAAGGCATTAGATATCAGTGCCGACACACCAGTCTTTTGCAAAGCCACCGACATTGGCATCATGGCCGCAATAAGCACTACGCTTTCCCAGTTTATCGTTTTATATGCAGCTTCAACATTGCGGAAACATCCCGTCAGTACCATCAGCAAACCCGCCAACATTACCGCTGTAACGGGTGCTATGGGAATAAAATCAAAGACCATCACACAAATCATTGCCAACATTATGACAGCCGCAACGGGTGCCTTGTAATCGAGTGTAACCTTTGCAGCCTCCTCAAGCGGACGACCTACGACAATCCACTCGGTAGTCTCCTTTTCCAGATTCGAGATATTACTCCAAGTTCCCTGCACAAGAAGCACATCACCTGTATGTATCACCTCATCAGCAATACCTTGAAGAATATATTTGTTTTTGCGGCATATACCCAGGACACTCACATTGTATTTAGTTCTGAAGCCAACCTCTTTAATTGTTTTGTTCACAACAGAAGATGATGACATTACAACAATTTCGGCAACACCAATATCATAGAAATCAAGTTTACCGCGTCCTTTATTTTCTATTTGAGGCAAAAGTTCCAATTTGTATTTTTGCACAAAGACTTTAACAATTTCCTCATTGCCTGATATATAAAGAATATCGCCGACATTAAGGATTGTATCAGAATCGGCCGCCTTTTGTATAACATTCTTAGCCAACAGCTTACGTTGATTGCGTTCTTCGCGACGTACTTCTATAATATTTAGACTGTAGTTTTTTCTAATATTAAGTTCGCCTATCATTTTTCCTATCACCAAAGAGTTAGGCTTGACAATAACTCTATGAAGATTATTTGCAATGCCATACTCCTTGACAAGTGTCTTTAATGATTTGCCACTACTTGCACTCTCACCGCTCAAAGCTCCGGGCTTGGAAAGAAAACGCTTACTCAACGGTAATAGTATTATCGTTCCCACCGTAGCACAAATAAGACCTACCGGCAAGAATGTAAAGAAGCCCAAACCGTCATAACCATTTGATATAAGTTCTTCATTGATAACCAAGTTCGGTGGTGTACCAATAAGAGTCATCATACCACTCATGCTGCTCGCGAAAGCCAACGGCATCAACAGACGACCAGGATTCATTTTAACACTCATGGCCATACTCACGACAATAGGTATCATAATGGCAACTGTTCCTGTATTGCTGACAAATGCACCCATAAAAGAAGTCACAAGCATCACCAACAAGAACAGACGCGTCTCGCTATGTCCTGCCAACTTCATCAATTTTGAGCTTATCATTTTTGCAAGGCCGGTTTGAAATATAGCTCCACCAACAACAAATAGCCCAACCATCATTATTATCACATTGCTTGAAAAACCGGCCAACGCCTCTTCGGGTGTCAGGATATCAAGTACTATTAGTGCCGCGAGTGCACAGAGAGCGACAATATCGGAACGCACTTTTCCACTGATAAAAAAGCCGACCGACAACAATAATATTATAACAGTTTCTATCATATCTTAGAATTTATATGCAAAAATAGCGTTTTTTGGCTCTAAACCAAAACAAAACATAAGGCTTCATTTAATATTTTCAAACTTTTTAAAAGTTTAAATACTGTTTCATAAAAATATCGCTTTTTTATCGGGATATTTTACTATCTTCGCGAATAGTTTACACACGCACGCGTGCATTATTATTAAAAGACACCTACCATAAAACCGTTTAAATACATATTTATCTTTCTTGCAGTATTGACAGGTGTTGTCTATACACTTTCAATACTATTAAGATTCGATGCCATACAGCACCGGATAGCTGCTTTTATATCAGAAGAGATAAAAAACACCTATGAAATTCCCATAAACATTGGAGCTGTAAGAATTAGCCGATTAAATGAATTAGAAATAAAGGAGATTCTGATACATGACCAGCAGGGCGACACAATCATCTGTGCCGATAGAGCAACTGCACACATATCACCATTAAGAATATTCAATAAGGAACTGCAGATTAACACACTTACCGTTGCAGAGCCAAAAGCAAGAATATACAAAGCATCAAAAGATTCTTTAACGAATATACAGTTTATTCTGGATAAATTCGCAAAGGATGACAAGAAAGAAAAAACGGATTTTGGAATTAAAATCAACCAGTTATTGATGTATGACGGCAAGTTTCGTTATGACATCACCGATGTTCCCTTATCTAAAGAAGAAAAATTAGATCCGGCACACATCTCTATAGAAGATATACGCTGTAATATTTCGTTAAAAGAATTACGCAACAACAATATTAACCTGCGTATTCGTTCTATTCGTGGACGCGAGAAAAGCGGACTTGAATTGCAAACCATCAAAGCACAAATAAATGCCGAAGAAGGTCGTATCTGTTTAAAAGACCTTGATATTCTATTGCCCAACAGCGACATCACATCAGACAGTATTACAATTGCATACAATAAGGATGATATCAATTCTTTAGAAGTCAATGGTGAAATAAACTGCAACCAATTTTCTCTAAAAGACATTAAGCCACTGCTGAATACAGAGAATATATTATCAATACCCACATTCACTTTTAAGGTTAGAGGAAACTCCAACAGCGAACAAGCACAAGTCAATATTGATTTAGAGACATTGGATAACAACATCAAATTATGTACAGATGCAGTTATTGCTTCACCCTACTCAACAGACAGAAGAGCCAGCATTCATTTATCACAATGTTATATTGATAAAGGAGTGGCTAACATCCTACACCCTTTTATCTCTGAAAAAATTCTTGGAACAATAAATATTCTGGATTATTGTTCTATTCAAGGAGATGCCGAGATATCAAAAGATAGATTAAGTGGAAATATTGCAGCAAACACAGAATGTGGTTCGCTTTTGGCAAAACTCCGCATTGACAACAACGGTAGATACACTGCAAAAATTGAAGGTGGAAATATAAATCTTGAAAAAATCATTGATATCCAAGAGCAATTCACATGCAATGTAAGCACACGCCTCACAGGAAACATCAATAACATTAAAAACACAATTTTTAATGGTTATATTTCTGATTTAGCTTTCAGGAATCACGAATTTACTCCAATTTCATTCAACGGCTGTATTGAAAAAGAGCAAGCATTTGCCGAAATAAATATTGACGACCCTATTTTGAAGGCCGCCGCAAGAATGGATTACAATATCAACAAACAAGAGAAGTTTGGTTTCCTTTCTCTAAAAGTAGATTCCATACTGCCGGGCAAAATAGGATTAAGAGAAAACCCCGAAGAAATTTTCTCTTTTGACATAAACAGCGATTTGGCTTTTTACGAAGAGAAAAGACATCTGTTTAATGCAAAAATACAGAAGTTTGTTTTTAAAAACAATAATGACACTTATACATTAAACAACCTGCACTACTGCGACAACAATACCGGAGATGAAAGACTTTTAATGATAAATTCCGATTTATTGGACTGCAGCGTCATAGGAGACTTCAGCCTACAAGGAGTTATTCAAGGAATGCAAAAGATTGCAACAAAGCATTTAGAAGCCTTGAATATTCCTGTCAATAACAAGAATAATATTACCAAGCCTTGTAATTACGTATATAAATGCGATATCAAGCAAACAGGGCTTCTTAACGGTGTTTTTAATATACCTGTAAGCATAAACGAACAATCAACCATATACGGAGTTTGCAATGACGAAAAATGAATATTCACTCTTAATACTAGAATGAATAATTTAAAATTCAAGAAAAACAACTTCAAAACAATAAATATTGACAGTTATTCAAACAACGACAAACTGGTTTTAAACGCCAACATTGTTAAAGAGCCCAAGAAAAAAAGCAAATCAAAGGTAAAGAAGAATGACCTTAACCTCAATATCGAATGTACTATTGCCCAAAACTGCATAGATAACACTATAAGTTGGAACAACAACTCAAAAACAAACAGGCAAAATGGCAAAATACGCTTCAATACTGAACTCGGCAGAAATGAGAATAAACTCTTGACCATAAAATCAAGAGTTCAGCAGGATAGCATAGTACACAATGACAGTACATGGTACATCTCTGGCGGAAGCATCAACGGTAATCAGGAAGAGTTACATATCAAAAGCATGTACCTCTACAACAATGACCAATACCTAAAGATAGATGGAACTGCCGGAAAAAGCCAAAATGACAGTTTGTATATAAAAGCCAAGAATCTTGATGTTGCAGCAATATTAAACCTTGTAAATTTCAAGATATTGGAATTTGGCGGCAATGCAACCGGCCAAGGATATATTACAAATTTATTGGCAGGACCCGATGTTAAGGGAACATTTGATGTGGATAGTCTTCAAATAGACAACTGCCACATGGGCAACGGCTTCTTAAATATCGGTTGGGAGAACAAATCAAAATCAATATTATTGGATTGTGACATCAACAATGGCAATGACATCATTTCAAATGTCAACGGTTTCCTTTCGCAAGCTCAAGATACAATACATTTAGCCATAGATGCGAATGAGCTGAACGCTGGTTTTGTAAACAAGATGCTCAAATCTTTTATGTCCGACATCAAAGGTGTTGGAAACGGTAAAGCGTATGTACTGGGCAGTTGGAGAAAAGTAAATTTGGTAGGTGCAGTAAAACTCAATTGCAGTGCCCGCATTAAACCCACAAATGTCACATACTTTATCAATGGTGACACATTATACTTCCATAAGAATCTTATTGCCATAAACAACATTCACGCTAAGGACCGACGTGGCAATAGCGGTTGGCTCAATGGAAAAGTCACACACAACAACATGGCAAATTGGGTTTGTGACATAAATGTAAGGGCCGAGAATTTGCTTGCGTATGACACGAACAATTTTGACTCAAGCCCATTCTACGGAACAGTATATGCGACAGGTAATGCAAATATCACAGCAAACGGCAATGGTATATTTCTAAAAGCTGAAGCCAAGAGTGAACCAAACACCCGTTTTGTATATAATGCAAGCCAATCTGGCAGCGTAAGAGACAACAGCTTTGTAAAATTCATAGACAGTAGCAAAAAGGACTTTAACATAAATATATCTGACGAGGAAATAGAGAAGAACCAAAAGGACAACATCAACAGCAGATTAAACCTTGATTTCATGCTTGACATAACCGAAGACGCTCAAATCAAGGTATATACCAATCTAAAAAGCGATGACTACCTTGAAATTTATGGTAAAGGTTCTATAAATGCTATATATGACGAGAAAGAGGGTTTCTCTATGAAGGGTAATGTAGATTTGGACCGTGGAACATACAAAATTACCGTTCAGGATATCTTTACTAAAGAGTTCAGCATAAACAAAGGAGGTACTTTATCGTTCAATGGAGACCCCACCGAAGTTGGACTAAACATTAGAGCAAAATACTTAGTGCCATCAGCATCTTTAAATGACCTTACAACCGAGACATCAAAGCGTAAATCGGTAAAAGTAAACTGTCTAATGGACATTACAGGTACATTGAAATCACCAAATTTAAGTTTTGACATTGAGTTGCCTGATGGAAACGAAGAAGAGCGAGAACTGCTTGCGAGTGCAGCTACTACACCCGAACAGAAGAACATGCAATTCATTTACCTGTTAGGTATCGGTAAATTCTATACATATGATTACAACAATATGGGAACTGGAGATTCCCAAACATCTACTGCTGTAGAATCACTGATATCAAATACACTGTCCGGACAGCTCAATAACATGCTTGGACAAATAATCAATAATGGTAACTGGAATATATCGGGTAACTTCTCAACTAACGAACGAGGTTGGAACAGCATGGAGATTGAGGGTATGCTCGAAGGGCGTCTGCTAAATAACCGTCTGCTTATAAACAGCAACTTCGGTTACAGGGAGAACCCTATTGCCAACAGTAATTTTATTGGCGATTTTGAATTGCAATGGTTGTTGAACAAAACAGGAACTGTCAGCCTTAAAGCATACAGTAAAACAAACGACCGTTATTTCTCAAAAACCAATCTTACGACTCAAGGTGCCGGCATAATATTCCGTCACGATTTCAACAAGTGGTTCTGGTGGAGAAGCACGAAAAAGAAAAAAGAAAAAACAGAAAAACAAGATTAGAAATATGAGAAATTTCATTTCTGTGCAAGACATTGGCGACTTGAAAGAAGCCGTAAGGGAAGCTTTGGAAATCAAAGCCGACAGATACAAGTTCTGTGAACTTGGAAAAAACAAGACATTGATGATGGTTTTCTTCAACTCAAGCCTTAGAACAAGACTAAGTACACAAAAAGCAGCACTTAATCTTGGAATGAATGTCATAGTACTTGACATAAATCAAGGTGCCTGGAAACTGGAAACTGAAAGAGGTGTCATTATGGATGGTGACAAGCCGGAGCATATCCTTGAAGCCATACCTGTTATGGGAAGCTACTGCGATGTCATTGGTGTACGTTCATTTGCACGCTTTGAAAACAAAGAAGATGACTACAATGAAACAATCATCAACCAATTCATAAAACATTCAGGCCGTCCGGTATTCTCTATGGAGGCTGCCACACGTCACCCGCTACAGAGCTTTGCCGACCTCATAACAATTGAAGAGTACAAGAAGAAAGAGCGTCCTAAAGTTGTTCTAACATGGGCACCGCACCCAAAGGCTCTTCCGCAGGCTGTTCCAAATTCCTTTGCCGAATGGATGAATGCAACCGATTATGAATTTGTGATAACACACCCCAAGGGATATGAACTCGACCCAGCTTTTGTTGGAAATGCCAAAGTAGAATATGACCAGATGAAAGCATTTGAGGGTGCAGATTTTATTTATGCGAAAAACTGGTCGGCATATACAGGAGACAATTACGGAAAGGTTTTAAGTATGGATCGTGATTGGACTGTGAGTGAACGCCAAATGTCTGTAACAAACAACGCTCACTTTATGCACTGCCTGCCTGTCAGACGTAACATGATTGTTACCGATGATGTAATTGAAAGCCCACAATCTTTAGTTATTCCCGAAGCCGCCAATCGCGAGATTTCGGCAACAGTAGTACTAAAAAGAATAATTTCAGAACTTTGATACAATGCATAAAATACGGGAGAATTGCTTGACAACTCTCCCGTATTTTAATTTATTGTTGTATTCTATTGTTCTTATCAGGTATTACAACCTTTGGCTTGAACGAGACAGCCTCTTCGGGTGTCATTGTTGCGTATGCCATAATTATAGCCACATCACCAGGCTGAAATTTATGAGCAGCTGCACCATTAAGACATATCACGCCAGAACCGCGTTCACCTTTTATAATATATGTTACAATTCGTTCACCATTACTGTTATTTACTACATGAACCATCTCACCCTCCAACATTCCTGTAGCCTCCATCAATAGTTCATCAATAGTAATGCTACCCATATATTGCAAATTTGCCTCTGTTACAGTAGCACAATGTATCTTTGATTTCAATACCTGAACAAACATCCCCTTATCCTTTATATTTAATATTATCAATCAACCTAATCTTACCACAGAATAGAGCAATACATCCTACGACATAATCGCACTCATTCCAATTCTTGAGTTCCTGAAGTGTATCACCATTTACAATTTGGAAATACTCTAAATCAAGTCCTTCTGTTTCGGCTATTATATTCTCCACAAAAAGACGAGTGGCACTCAACGTATTATTCTTGGCATATTCAAGACTCTGAAACAAGGCACGCGAAATAGTCAAGGCACGCTCACGTTCTTCGGCTGAAAGCAATGTATTTCTACTACTCATCGCCAAGCCATCTTTTTCCCTCACAATAGGACAACCTACAATTTCCACATTTATGGCAAGCTGACGTACCATCTCTCTGATTATCGCCAATTGTTGAAAATCCTTTTCACCAAAATAAGCCTTGTCGGGTTCAACAGCATAGAACAATTTACTTACAATCTGTGCCACACCATTAAAATGACCGGGACGGCAAGCACCCTCCATAACTGTATCCAATGGAGAAAAAGAGAATTGACGTTTATCCTCTTCGGGATACATTTCTGTCACTTCCGGAGCAAAAACGATGTCAGCCGAGACATCCTCCAATAATTTACAATCAGCCTCTAATGTACGAGGATAATTCTTTAAATCATTCTTATCGTTAAACTGCGTAGGATTTACAAAAACACTCACTACTGTTACATCATTTTCGACAACAGAACGTTTCACCAACGATGCATGTCCATTATGCAATGCTCCCATTGTTGGCACAAAGCCAACAGTTTTACCTTCATTTCTACAAATTTGAAGTAATGACTTCAACTCATTTATAGTTGTGGCAATTCTCATCTCCTTGTTGTATATATAAAATCGTGTTTTATTTCATATCTGAATATTGGATACAAAGTAACAAACAATTAAGCATATAACGAAATAATTATTTTAAAATTATTCATAAAAAAACATTGTTAACAGTTGTAGCAATAGTTCCACAACATATTCTAAAACCATTTTTCAACAACAAACATGATGTTATACATTGAAAATCAAAGACTTTTTTATTATAAAAAACTTTAAATTAAGAATAAGATTTGCCCACGTGGCATTTTTTTTGTAATTTTGCAAGGTATGGACTACATCCATAGTTGATTTTAAGATGAAAGCAGAAAAAATTTTATTTATTACTCAAGAAATGACACCGTTTGTTCCTGAGTCACCAATAGGAACAGCAAGTCGTAACCTGCCACAGGCAATACAAGACAAAGTTAAGGAAATCAGAGTATTCACTCCATTGTGGGGCAATATCAATACAAGACGTAACAACCTCCACGAGGTTATTCGTTTGTCAGGTATGAATCTTATCATAGATGATACCGACCACCCGCTAATTATTAAGGTAGCTTCACTACAATCTGCACGCATGCAGGTGTATTTTATCGAGAATGAAGATTATTTCCACAACCGTCTTATGACAAAAGACGCAAACGGTGTGGAGTACAGCGATAATGACGAGCGTACTATATTCTTCAATTTAGGTGTTATTGAAGCCATAAAGAAACAGCGTTGGTGTCCCGAAATCATACATTGCAGTGGTTGGATGTCGGCTCTTACTCCTTTGTATGCAAGAACCGCATATAAAGACGAGCCAATATTCCGTGATTCAAAAATCATCATCTCATTGTTTGATGAAGGCTACGAGAATCCATTCGATGAAGAGTTCGCACGCAAGTTGCTGTGTAAAGATATGAGCAAGGAGGATATTGCTGATATGCAGATTCCAACAACCTATGAAGAACTTGCCAAGATTGCAATCAAGAATTGCGATGGTGTAATAATCAACGGCGACAACGTATCACCAACACTTATCAAATACGCCAAAGAACAAGGTAAGGCAATACTCGAGAAGCAATCTCCCGAAGAGTTTGGTGAAAAATATTACAACTTCTACAATTCACTTCTTGAACAGGAATAAATCAACTCAAGCAACATCACATACGTGAAGTTGCTTGATTGATAATATGGAATTACATTAACAATATTATACATTATTAAATAATATGAAACTCATTAAATGCCTTTTGCTGACAGCGATGACCTTAATGGCATTTGTACAATGCGATGACAACACCAATACCATTGGTGGAAGCATCATACCCCCAAAAGACAAAATTACTGCCGAGACTAAGGAATATAAAGCAACAAGCAGAACCATTATGGTTAATGACTCCATACTTGCAAACAGCAGTGATACCTATCTGGGACAATACACAGATAAGGAGACCGGAGTTATATTCAATTCAAGTTTCATTACTCAGTTCAGCTGTTCCGAAGACTTTGAATTTCCCAAAGAAGGTGTTATAGGCGATAGTGCCACATATACAAAACTACGTCTCTACTTTAACGATTTCTATGGAGACTCACTGAACAGTATGAGTTGCGAAGTTTATGAACTCGACAACACATTATTGGAAGGAACTCCCTACTATACAAATCTCACACCTGAAGATTTTTACAATGAAGAAAAGACTCCATTGGCCATAAAGACATTCAACGTCGTTGATTTCTCAAAGCATGACACTTTGCTCAACAGCGAGAACTACAGCCGCCACATTGAGATTGTTTTGCCAAACAGCATAGGTAACAAATTCATAAGCAAATATTATGAGAAGGATACTGAAGGCAAACAAATCGGAAAGGAACTTTTTGCCAATTCAGAAGTCTTCATAAACGAAATTTTTAAAGGCGTATATGTAAAGTGTACACATGGCGACGGAACCGTTTTAAAAATATATCGTGCCCGCATAGATGTAGGTTTCAAACGATTTATCAAAAGCAGTTCAGGTGAACTTGATTCAATACAGTCACTGTCTGCACCATTCTATTCAGGAAAAGAGGTGTTGCAAAGCAACAAGTTCAGTACAAAAGGACTTGAAAAACTTGCAGAAGAAACAGAACATACATACATCAAGACACCTGCCGGACTATTTACAGAAGTTACGCTCCCTGTAATTGATGTTATGGAAAATGGAGACACAATCAACTCTGCAAAAATATCATTTACACGATATAATCAGGAAGAGAGTCTCTCCTCTACCCCACACAACACTTTGTTGATGGTGAGAAAGTCAAACATGCACCGTTTCTTCCTGAGATACGAACTTGCAGACAGCAAGAGCTCATACTTGACATCGTTCACCAGCAGTGATAACCAATATATATTCAGCAACATTGGCGAACTGTTCAAGTTGTGCTACAAAGAGTATATAGAAGGAATTGAAAACGACCCCGAGTGGGAAAGCAAGAACCCTGATTGGAATAAAGTTGTTCTGGTACCCGTATCAACAACCGAAGATTCAAACAAGAATATTGTCAAAATAGTTCATGACATAGGTATTGGAAGTGTAAAATTACGTGGTGGAACAAGCTATGAAATTCCAATACAGGTTGTTACAAGCAAATTCAACAACTAAGATAAACCAACATAAAAAATATCCGCAAGTTGCACTTGCGGATATTTTTTATTGACTGACGTTAAACCTTATTCAGCTTTCTTCGCAGCCTTCTTTGTAGCCTTCTTTGCTACTGGTTTCTTAGGTTTCTCTTCAACAGGAGCTTCAGCAGGCTCTTCTTTCTTCACGGCTTTCTTTGCCTTTGTAGCAAGCTTAGCTTTGAGCTGCTCAACTTCAGCCTCGAGCTGAATAATCTCAACCTCCTGATTGTCGATCATCTGCTGCAATGCACCCAATTCTTCATTATCTACATCGGGATACTGAGCACGTACACGTGCAAGGAAGTCACCCAAGATATTCATATAATTGGTAAACGCATCATAAGGAGACTCATAAATACAACGCTCTGTAATGATACCGTTCTGCTTAGTAGTCATGAAACGGAGGTTCTCTGCTGCCTGCAAGTAATCGAAATCCTGTTTCAATTTCTTGTCATCAGTAAGCATGATACGCTCAGCTACGCTATAAAGTTTGTCAAAAGCCTCACGTTGCAAAGTGTTACCCAACCAAGAACTTGCATCACGCTCCTCGTCCATCCAAGAGAGTGGATATGGAACTTCAAGAGGACCTACAGACTTGTGGTTGTCAATAACCTCTGAAGGTGTAGAGAATGTGATACCCTTAGCAATAGCACAAGCCGGCAATGCCTTCATGAAGTCAAGAATATGTGATGACAATGGCTGTGCCATACCAATAGCCGACAAGTTCATGAATATATTGATAACCTTCTCTTCCTCGGGGAACTGTGCAATCCAATCAACGTATGTCTCTGCGAACAAAGGATACTCACTCCACTCAGGATTAGAGAAACGCAATGAGATATCGTCTGATAGTTTATAATCACGCAACAAGAGTTTCAAGTTTGAAGCAAGAGCACAATTATAAACAAAGTGAGGACTCTTCCATGCGAGAATGTGTTTTGCACCCTCAGAAAGCATACCTTTAAAGCCCATCTGTGATGCCATCTCACCAATCTCATCAGAATAGATAAGACCAGAGTTACGCAACACTTTTGGTTTCTTGCCAAACAACTCCTTGATCTTGCGATTCTGACGCATAACCTCTTCCATAAACACCTCTTTTGATGCCAATGAAGAGAGACCATGTGAATAAGGCTCGCAAAGGAATTCACAACAACCAGTCTTGTTGATTTCGTGCAACAACTCAATAACCTGAGGTGCATACAACTCCAACATTTCAAGACCTACGCCTGAAACCGAAAAAGCCACTTTGAAAGCACCATTACTCTCACGTATCATCTCAAGCAATGTCTGCAAAGCTGGCACATATGATTTTTCAGCCAACTCAAAAGTCATGCTCTCGTTTGCATAATCATCATAGTAGTAGTGATCACTACCGATATCGAAGAAACGATAACGTTTCAACTGTCTGATCTGATGCAACTCGAAATAGAAACAAATTGTTTTCATATTTATTTGTCTTTTAATTATTACCAACCCAATACTTTTTCATACATTCTTCTTAGTCTCAATGCAACATCTTCCCATGTTATGCTATCAACCTCTTTACGACCTTCAACCTTCAAGTACTCATACAAAGAGTCATTGTTACAGATTGAATATATCGCGTCAGCCATGGCATTGATATCCCAATAATCAGTCTTAATACATTTATCAAGAATTTCGGCACAGCCTGACTGTTTTGAGATAATAGTAGGAACGTCGCACTGCATTGCCTCAAGAGGCGAGATACCGAACGGTTCACTAACAGAAGGCATTATGTAAACATCACTTGCCTTCAAGCACTCATACACCTGACGTCCACGCATAAATCCCGGGAAGTGGAAACGATCAGAGATACCTCTCTGTGCTACAAGACGTATCATATCGTTCATCATATCACCACTACCGGCCATACAGAAACGGATATTCTTAGTCTTTTTGAGCACCTGAGCTGCAGCCTCAACAAAATATTCCGGTCCCTTCTGCATTGTGATACGACCAAGGAATGTAACCACCTTTTCATCAGGAATCTTCTGTGGAACGATATCCAAAATATCCTGTGACAAAGGAGTCACCGCGTTGTGAAGAGTTGAAACCTTGTCAGGATGCTGATGATATTTCTCAATAACGGTACGACGTGTCAACTCGCTCACACAGAAAATGTGATCGGCATTATCCATACCGTTTTTCTCTATGGCATAAACCGTTGGGTTTACATTACCACGGCTACGGTCAAAGTCAGTAGCATGCACGTGAATAACAAGTTTCTTACCCGAAACCTGCTTTGCATGAATACCTGCCGGATAGGTCAACCAGTCATGAGAGTGAATGATATCAAACTCTTCAGTACGTGCTACAACGCCTGCAATTATAGAGTAGTTGTTAATCTCATCATGAAGATTATCGGGATAACCACCTGCAAACTCCATACAGCCAAGTTCATTGGTATGCATATAACTAAAATCGCTGTATATATGCTCTCTGTAACGATAATACTCCTCGGGAGTCATTACGTTTCCGATACGCGAGTTCACATAATCGTAGTTTACATCTTTCCATACAATAGGTACGGAGTTCATAGCTACAATTCTAAGGAAACTGTTATCCTCATCGCCGTATGGTTTAGGGATACAGAACTTAATCTCCACATCGCCCTGCTGAACGAAACCTTTTGTTAGTCCGTAACTTGCAGTACCGAGTCCACCCGAAATATGTGGGGGAAACTCCCAACCGAACATTAAAACTTTCATATCTATTATCCCTCCATTTTAGATTCGTACTGTTTTAGTATCTGGCTTGTTCTCAAGATAGCCGCAACATTCATTGCAAATGCAACTGCACCGCGTCCTTTGAATGGTGGGTTACCGTCAAAGACCTCAGGAATAGAACCTACGCAGTGCTGTACAATTTCGTCTTCGAAACCAATCATCTGACGCTGAACAAAAGAAACACCGCTCAACTTGTATATCTTCAAATAAGCCTCATAGTAGAAGCCGCCCAACCAAGGCCATGCTGTACCTTGATGATAAGCATAATCACGCTGTATCTGAGGACCTACATAGTTAGGATTATAACCAACGCTCTTTGGAGAAAGAGAACGCAAACCACGTGGAGTAAGCAACTCACGGGTTACTGTATCAAGAACTTTTTTCTTTTGCTTTGAGTCAAGTGGAGAATGGTCAAGAGCTACGGCAAAGATCATGTTAGGACGTACGCTCCAGTCAACATAATCACCATCGACATAATCATACAAATAACCATGTTCATTCACGAATACCTCTGTAAAGGCTTTTCCTGCAAGAGGAATCAAACGAACCAAAGAAGCAAGTACCTCTTCGTTATTTGTAAGAGTTGCCATCTCCTCAATAAATTTGAGGGCATTGTACCACAAAGCATTGATTTCAACAACATAACCGGTACGTGGTACAACCGGACGACCATTTGCTGTTGAGTTCATCCATGTTACAGCCTTGTCACGTCCGTTTGTGGCAAGCAAGCCATTCTGTGTAACACGTAAATTGCTATGCCTGTTATTACGAATGAAATCATAAATCTTCATTACAAGGTCACCATACTTGTCACGACACGCCTCAATGCTGCACTCTTTTGCATATTGTTGGAGTGTCCAAATAGCCCATAGCAAGACATCGGGATGCTCCATTTCATATATTTTACAATCGCTTTCCTTGCCATTGATAAAATCTTCAATTGCAACACGTGCTGTCTTCATTACTCTTTCAAACTCCTCGACATGTCCTTGTGAAAGAGCCAAACCGGGAAGTGAAACAAACATATCACGTGCACGGCACTTGAACCAAGGATAGCCGGCAAGAATATATGTATTTGAGCCCTGAACATTGAAGAACTGGTTACCCGCACACTGCATACAGTGCATAAAGTTATCACGTGGGTCACGTATAGCCTCTTCATGTTCAAAAGCGGCCTTCATTGTACGTGTTGTAATTGGTGAAACGCCACCCGAGAATACAATACTTTCACCGGCTTTCATCTTAACCTCAAAATAACCGGGAACATAAAGATCCTCATTGAAATCATAACCACGCTCCAACTCCTTGACATATTCAATGCCACGATACCAGTCGGGACTGTAAACGAAATCATTCTTCTTATTCAGCTGCATGTAGAGATCTGGGTAATCGGCATACATACGCATACTGATACCGTTCTCAACCTCCTTGTAACTACGGTCGGCGATATTGTTCTCATGAGTGTATTCACGCACACTGCGGAATGCACAGAATGGACGCAAACGCAAGGTAACTGCCGTGTTAGCCTTTAAAAGGGTGTAACGAATAAGAATTCTGTTCTCGTGATGCACAAAGGCTTTTTCTTTTTTAAGCCAAACACCGCCCACATTGTAAATTGTGGTCGGTACACGCTCCCAGGCAAACTCACGGATATACTTGTTGCCTCGTGGACTGAAGTTGTCGGCATTGTACTTGTGCAAACCCAAATTGAATTCTGCACCATGCAACACAACAGTCTCATCAAGTGATGACAATAACACATGGTTCTCGTCATCAAGTTGCGGAATGGGGACTACTAACAGACCATGGTACTTACGTGTGTTACAATCGACAATTGTCGAACAGTGATAGGCACCAGAACGGTTTGTCCTCAA
>JAGCJL010000039.1 GCA_017647975.1 Bacteroidaceae bacterium
GTGCATTCGTTCCAAAATGGGATGCTGCAAAATGTATCCAGTGTAACCGTTGTGCATTCGTTTGTCCTCACGGCTGTATCCGTCGTTTCGTTATGGATGAGAAGGAGGCTGCAGGCATCAACGCTGACAAGATTGAGATGAAGGCTCCTGCTGCCATGAAGGGTATGCATTTCCGCATTCAGGTTGGCGTACTCGACTGTCTTGGCTGTGGCAACTGTGCCGACATCTGTCCGGGCAATCCAAAACTTGGTGGTTCTGCTCTTACAATGGTTCCACTTGAGCAGGAGAGAGCTGAGGCTGCAAACTGGGATTACTGCGTGAAGAACGTGAAGAGCAAGCAGGCTCTTGTGGATGTTAAGAGCAGCCCCAAGAACTCTCAGTTCGCTACACCACTCTTCGAATTCTCAGGTGCATGTTCAGGTTGTGGTGAGACACCATACGTGAAGTTGTTGACACAGTTGTTCGGTGACCGCGAAATTGTTGCCAACGCTACAGGTTGTTCATCTATATATACAGCTTCTGTTCCTTCTACACCATACACAACCAATGAGAAAGGCGAAGGTCCGGCATGGGCAAACTCTTTGTTCGAGGACTTCTGCGAGTTTGGTCTTGGTATGAAACTTGCCGAGAACAAGATGCGTGAACGCCTTGAGAGACTCTTGAGCGAGGTACAGACTTACCGCGGTTGCTCAGAAGAGATGAAGGCTCTTGCACAAAAATGGATTGAAAACAAGGACAATGCCGAGGTTACAAAGGAGATTGCTCCTGCTATCATCAAGGCTTGCGAAGAGTTCGAGGGTGAGACATGCGAACAGATTCTTGCAATCAAGCAGTATCTTGTAAAACGCTCACAATGGATTATCGGTGGTGACGGTGCATCGTACGATATTGGCTACGGCGGTCTTGACCACGTTATCGCTTCGGGCGAAGATGTAAACATACTTGTTGTTGATACAGAGGTTTACTCAAACACCGGTGGACAGTCATCTAAGGCAACACCTCTTGGTGCTATTGCCAAGTTTGCTGCAGCTGGTAAACGCATACGCAAGAAAGACCTTGGTATGATTGCTACAACATACGGTTATGTATATGTTGCACAGATTGCCATGGGTGCAAGCTACGACCAATGTTTGAAGGCTATTCGTGAAGCTGAGGCTTATCCCGGACCTTCACTCGTGATTGCTTACGCTCCATGTATCAACCACGGTATCAAGCGAGGCATGGGCAAGGCTCAGGCAGAACAGGCTGCTGCCGTAGAGTGCGGTTACTGGCATCTATGGCGTTACAACCCTGCGTTGGAGGAAGAGGGCAAGAACCCATTCATTCTTGACAGCAAGGAGCCACAGTGGGAGAAATTCCAAGAGTTCTTGCAGGGTGAGGTTCGTTATGCTTCACTTGCAAAACAGTTCCCAGCCGAGGCACACGAGTTGTTTGCTGCAGCAGAGGGCATGGCAAAAAAACGCTATGCAAGCTACAAGCGTATGGCTAAGCTCGACTGGAGCGAGAACAACGAGGAATAAATCCTCTATCTATAATTCAAAACATAAATCCCTGTTCGACCGAACAGGGATTTATGTTTTTTATAACAATGGTGAGAATAGACGTGCTAACGATTCTATGCACTTCTCTTTTAAAGGCCGCCTATAATACTCTCCTGCGGTGAGTTTACGGCAACTCATCATATCGTTCAGAAAATCATTTTTAAGTGCACGTGCAACCTGTTCGTCATAGACAAATGCACTGACCTCGAAATTGTGATAGAAACTGCGGAAATCAAGATTTACCGAACCAACCGATGATACATAATCATCGCACACAAGCACTTTGCTATGCAAGAAACCACCTGAATAGAGATATATCTTGACTCCATGTTTCAACAAATCGCCAAAATAGGATTTTGAAGCATATTGAGAGATAAGAGAGTCCGACTTTTCGGGTACCATAAGCCTGACATCGACACCTGACATGGCAGCACTCTTAAGTGCCAACAGAAACGATTCATCGGGCATGAAATAAGGTGTCTGTAAAAAGAGGTATTCCCTTGACATCGACATCAACTTTACAAGACCGCCGCTTATTGCACGCACAACCCCCACAGGGTTGGACTGCACAACCTGCACCAATGCTGGACCTCTACTATCGACCATGGGAAAATAGCGTTTGCCACTAATAAGAGAACGGCTCGAGAAATACCAATCGATAAGAAATGAGGACTGTAACCCTTGTACAGCCTTGCCATGTATCATTAGCATTGTATCACGCCACACACCCCACTCAACTCCTTTTACATAACGGGAGGCTATGTTACAACCGCCAACAAAACCTGTAACACCATCTATAATAACCATTTTACGATGATTGCGATAATTTACCTTATTGGTAAACAGAGGAAAACGGACTTTCAAAAAGGATTCTACATAAATTCCGGCACGACGCATCTCCTCGTAAAAAGTTGTCTTTACTCTCCAACAACCTACACTGTCATATATAAAACGTATTTTAACCCCTTGTTTGGCTTTCTCAATAAGTTTATCACGTACTGTACGGCCTAATTCGTCATCCTCGAATATATAAAACTGAATGTGTATATATTCCTTGGCTTTACTGATTTTTTCAAGCAATAAAGTCACGAATTTGCCCATATCAGAAATTACCTCGACATCATCGGCAGGCAGTGCTGCTGCCAAAGATGCGTTGTAGAAATAGTTCTGTAATGGCAGATAGTGTTCGTCGGTCTCACGTATATTATTGTTGTCACCCTGCAATAATTCACGCTGTTTTATTTGTGACAACAGCCTATTGCCAATAAATTTCTTCTTGCGTGTGTCACGACCAAAGAAGAAATAGAGGATACAGCCAACCAATGGCAAAAAGATGAACACCATTATCCATGCAAGCGTCTTTATAGAGTCGCGGTTTTTGAGTATAACATTCACTATCAACACCATTACCGCAATAAAATATACTGCAGGACTTACACTCCAGAATGGCAACAAATCATTTAACATCGGGGAAAACTTTATAACAATGCTAAGATACTTATAATAAAAGAAAAAGAGACAAAAATAACTATTTTTATCTCTTTTTAATATTATTACATAGGTCTCATTCCACGGGGTGGCATCATACCCGGAGGTGGTGTCATTCCTGGAGGAGGTGCCGGCATACCTTCGGGAATACCATAACCTTCAAGCCCCTTCTTTTTCTTTTCGCCACCGGTGTTGTTGAACCTATAAGAGAGTTTCAGCATACAATAGCTGTATATGGCATTACTCTCAGAATCGCGACGATAAAGTGCATCTACAATACGGCTGATGTTGCTCTGCTGATGCAATATGTCATAGAACTGTAACGAAACGCCAAGTGCATTCTTTGGCAAGAAACTTGCCGAGAACTGTGCATTCCACAACAACTCATCGGTATTGGCATTTGGATCGCTATAACCTCGGCGACTGCTCATTGAAAGATTTGTAGAGATGCTAAAGTTATGCCATGCAAAACGATAGTTCATGCTGGGGCCATAGGAGAAGTTAAACACATTCATCTTATCCTCGGGCTGTGCTGTGGATTTAGAGTGTGAATAGCCAAAGAAACCGTTCAAAGAGATA
Organism: Bacteroidaceae bacterium; assembly: GCA_017647975.1. GTDB lineage: Bacteria > Bacteroidota > Bacteroidia > Bacteroidales > Bacteroidaceae > HGM04593. Next base: position 3,609 of record JAGCJL010000039.1, read on the forward strand.
TCAAAATTGTCGGCACGATAGTTTGCACTCAATCGTTCATTGACATTTATAGTTTTTGAAGTACTCTTCTCACTACCACTGACACCCTGCATGCTTATATATGACACGCTGTTTGAATAACGAGCATCGGTAGAGGTGCTATAAGTAAACTTGGTATTGGCCGGTATTGCGGAGTTGAAGGTAAAGCCTCCGTCGATACTCCAGTTACCGTTGATATTGTCGGGCTGTGTTATTGTAGCACCGGTCTCCTCAATATACGTTGCCTTGCGTGTTATGCTGTTTATCGTGTTCTGATAGCCGAAGAATGTATTTATACCACGCTGAGCATCGGTATTGAATGTATTGAAAAAGGCATTGACTCTGTTTGTGAACGAGGGTTTCAGGTTAGGATTACCCATTGTTATGTTCAAAGGATTAGAGTCGTCGCGTATGTCAACAAGGTCGGTCATCGAAGGCATAGATGTAGAACCACGGTACACAACATTAAGTGTTGTCTGCTTTGACCACTTGTAGCGGAAGCGGATATTAGGCGAGATGTAGTTCAGTACAGTACGTGTAAAGACGGTGTCTTTACCCTGATACTTATAGTCGAGTTCGGTACTCTGTGGCAACCAATTGGCACCGATATTAAGATTCATCTTACTTGTCACATAACGGAACTGTACACGGGCTTCGTGCCTCTGTGTGCGATAGGTTGAATAACGGCTCAAGTCCCTATCAAGGAACAGATTATAATCCTGAGGCAGAACGGGACGTGTAAAATCGGGGCTGATATCCATAATATATTTAGCAAGCGAGTCGAGATCATAGGTAGAACGGTCGCTGTTGCTATAGCTATAGTTATATGAATAGCTTAACTGCAAGAAGAGATTCTTGATAAGCGGTTCTGTATAACTTGCCCTGAGATTATAGCTCCAGTCCTCACTTGGGGTTGATGAGAAGCGTTGCTGGTCATAACCCTTGCTACCAGCCGAAGCCTGATAATATTTCACCTTGCTTGTAGAGAAATTTTCGCTATTCCTATGGCTGTAATTGAAATTACCATTAAAGGTTACATTGCGTCCGGGCTTGTTAAGACGACGGTTCACCTGTACTCTTGCTCTTGTATTCATGTTTTGAGAAAGCCCCAACGACTTATTATCGTTATTGTTTATGGCAATGGATGTAAGAGTGTCATAGACCTCACCATAAGATTCTTTTTCATAATCATGGAGGTAATCAAAAGGATTCTCATTGAATGTTGCCGACTGGCTTCTGCTCCAGGAATCAGAAGATGAATAACCGAACGAGGGAGAGAAGATGATATTTGTCAATGTATCGGGTTTCCACTCAAGACGCATATCGGCATTAAAGCTCAACGAACCACTCAACGATTCACTACGACTGTTCGAGAACTGATTCTTTCCAAGTTGTGGCATGAATGTCTCGGTCGATGTCCAATTACGCACATCATTGCTTACATGATTTGCACGCACGTTACCGCCCAACTCAATGGTATTTGTCTCGTGAGCAAAGTTGAAGCCGGCTCTTTTGGGAGCAGACAAACCGCCACCGCCGCCACCACGGAAACCACGTCCGCGACCATCGGAAAATCCCTGGTCACCAATATTATTTCCCGACAGCACAAGAGTGAACTGAGAATTATCGTTATAATAACTTGTGGTATTGCGTAACAGATAAAGATGACGACTCTTGTAGTCATGACCATATCCGGCATCGGTATTAGAGAAGAAACCGTCGGCCACACCTTTTTTCATCTGCAAGTCAAGAACAGTCTCTTCTTCACCGTCGTCAATACCTGTTATGCGAGCATAGTCACTCTTTTTATCATAGAACTTGACCTTATCGACAGCATCTACAGAGATATTCTTTAGAGCCATATCCTTGTCGGTGCCAAAAAAGTCTTTACCTTTCATAAGGATTCTGTTGACTGTCTTTCCGTTGATTTTGATTGTACCATCTTCGGCAATATCAACACCGGGATATTTCTTTATAAGCTCCTCAAGCATTGAACCTTCGGGCACGCGGAATGCAGCAGTATTATAGACCAGAGTATCTTCAGAAGCAGTCACCGGAGGCACTTCGGCTGTTATGACAGCCTTCTCAAGAAGAATTGCATCCTCTTCAAGTATAATGTTACCAAGGTCTGTAACCTTCTTTTTCTCAACATTTACATCGAATTCCTTTGTTACACAACCCACATAAGAGACCTGCAAGAAATACTTTGCCGGAGCAGCCTTTATTGAGAACTTACCGTCCATGTCTGTTGCTTCGGATACTTTAAGAGCACTGTCGGGCAAGGAGAAAAGTTTCAGTACAGCATACATCAACGGCTCATTAGAGCTTTTTTCAACAACAGTTCCACTCAATGTTCCCATATTTTTTTGGGCAAAGATTGACAGGGAACAAAAAAGCATTACTATTAAAGTACGTATTCTCATATATTTTCTATTTTTGCTATTATAAAAGCTGCAAAAACAGGCAACACTCACCTATTTGCACTATTTTTGCATCATTACTAAAACCCCTTTCTTAGTTTTGACTTGCAAAATTAAGAAAAGTTTAATAGAGATTTATATATTTATATATAATATATCTCACAACTATAACACTTTATGCCAAATAACGATATAACAAATAAACTCAAGGAGATTGCCGGAACTGAAATTTGCGACAAATTCGGAGAACCGTTCATTAAGATTTTTGAACAGGCATATAACGGCAAGAAAGAAGAAGTGCTTACTGCGGCATATACATGTTCACTATTCCTTTCATCTCTATTGACCAAAATGCCGACAACAACGCTACACACTTTTATATATTACACAAAAGAGAGATACAGCCGTTTCTCGTTCAACTGCAACATGTACGAAACGCTTTTCGATAAAATAGAGAGCAAAGAGCTGGAAAACACACCCTTGCTTGACAAAGAAAAAAAAATAACCACTTATTCCCTCACCAAACAGGATATTTTTGAGGCTTTTGACTTTTATACGAACCAATAAAAAAAATTTTTTCATTTTTTATTCTTAAATTTTCTATAAATAGAGAATTTTGACTAAGTTTGCACCGTTAGTCATTTTTGGCTACATTTTATATAGAAAATTTGTAAAACTTAAACAAGCAACATCATGCAACAATTTCAATTTGATAAACTTACAGACGAAGAAATGATTCAACGCCTAATAGCAACTCCCGTAGAAAACAGGTTGCATGATTATTTTTTCAGGCACGTATGCCACAGTTTTCTGCTGTATATCTCTCAAACTCTTTATAATGAGAACAGCACATATCACTTGACCGGAGAATTTTATGAATATATCTCAAATGACAACTGGAAAGTTTTGAGGATGTGGAAGGGAGAAAACGGCTGTTCACTTTGCAGCTATCTTTCAACCTGCACCATGCGTTATTTTTCAAACAAAATCAGAATTGAGAAGAAACGTTCCGAAATTGAATTTGTACCAAGCACACCCGAGTTTATTGAATACATACAGAATTTGCCCGTTGAAGAATATGAAGAGACTGGTACAACATGGCAAGCATTCAATATGCTACAGGAACGCGATCAAGATACTCTACGCCTTTTGATAATTGAAGAGAAAGACGCTATGAGTGCAGCACCGGAGATATGGAAGCACCTGAATAGCAAAAAGAACTACAAGGATTTACCTCCACAAAAGGTACAAAACACCATTTCAATGATAAAGCATAGAGCTTTGATTTCAATTCAGAAAAACATCAACAAGCTACAGAAAAACTAATCCTTGTCATTACCAATAACCATTTTGTACATATTGGTCTCTTTTGGTAGAAAACCACAAGAACGATAAAGTGCATTTGCTGCTACACGCGAAGGACGTGAAGTGAGCATGAGTGTGCCTGCTCCCAAAGAAGAGGCGAATTCAATGGCATGTTTTACAAGCATGGCACCAAATGAACGTCCGCGGAAAGCATTATCAACAACAACATCTTCAATCCACATCTTACGTCCCGTTGGAGCAAGATACTCACCAAGTGTAAGCATTCCAACCGGTTTCTCTTCGCACTCCAAGATAAAGAGATGCGAAGCTGACGACGATATTATTTCCTGCAAGCTATCAGCCGTAAACTGTTGCGGTGATGTAGATAGTTGTTTCAGCAACGCATTTATAGCCTCCACATAAATTTCGGCAACCTCTTTAAGCTCAAAGATTCTTACATTTCCGTTCATTGTTTCAGTTTGCATTTTAAACCTTTCGACTCATTTTGCATACGGTCGAGAACCGTTACGACAAAGGTATATTCACCATTGAGTCCACAAGGCAGTTCATAATACTGCTTATCTGTAATTGCCATTATTTTGGCCGGATTATTTATATCTATTTTCTCGCCTTCGGCAAAGCCATAGACTACATAACGATAAGGTGCATCCATTCCCTTTTTTCCGGCATTTTCACTTGGCAACCATGCCAACACCTTGCCATTCTCAATAATTCTTACACCTTTCAGTCTTTTAGGAGCATTGTTATCTATAAAAGCATATTCAGGCATCAATGCCGGATAGCGGAAGCAACCACTCTCCAAGAAATCGCGATAACCGGCTACATTATTCGCTGCCGATGCTGCATCCCAGAAACAAGAGCCAAGTACCGCCTCTTCGGCACGTTGTAATTCATATTTTCTTGCTTGCTGATTGCCACCTTTGGCATTTACGGTACGATTCACATCCTGACCTATATAAAGAGGACGATTTGAAGCAAACTTTGCCCACCATGATACAAGTTCCTCATAATCAGCAGCCGGATGACCTATTTCCCAATACACCTGAGGAATACAATAGTCAATCCAACCTTCGTTTATCCAAAAGAGTACATCGGCATTAAGGTCATCGTAACATTGCAGACCATTGGTCTTGCTTCCATGCTCATAACTCTTCATATTTCGATAGATTCCAAAAGGAGAAACTCCGAATTTTATCCAAGGCTTAATCTCACGTACAGTGCGATGCAACTGATAAATCAAGTGATTTACATTTTCTCTACGCCACTCGCCCTTGTCGTTCATTCCACTCTTGCGGAACCATTCATCATCGGCAAACTCCTTACCTTTTATTGGATAGGGATAGAAATAGTCGTCTATATGCAAGCCATCGACATCGTATCGTACAAGAATATCCCTTACAATACGGCATATATGGTCACGGTTTGCCTGCAAGGCCGGATTGAAATAAAGCTGTCCCTCGTACTCGATAAAGTTACGTGGAGATTTCACGCTCTTGTGCATTGGTGACAAATCCTTTGTACCTTTTGTTCTTGCACGATAAGGATTTATCCACGCATGCAGTTCCATATTGCGTTTATGACATTCGGCAACCATGAATTCAAGAGGGTCCCACCCCGGAGACATTCCTTGTACACCGGTTATATATCTGCTCCATGGTTCAATATCCGACTCATAAAGAGCGTCACCCTCTACACGCACTTGAAAGATGACAGCATTGGTGTTTACCTTTTGCAGATTGTCAAGCATTTCAATAAGATACCCCTTCATTTGCTGCTCACCCATTCCCATAAACTGACCGTTCACAGCCTGTATCCACGCTCCACGGAATTCACGTTTGGGTTGTATCTCACCAACAACATGTCGGCTACTGCCACATGACACAAGGATTAAGAAAAAAAACAGTATTGGAAGAAATGCCTTTCTCATAGTATTTCAGGATTTTATATTCATTAACGCAAAGGTAACCCAAATATCGCGAACCCGCAAAAGAGCATTGATTTTATTCAAAATAAAATGTGACAAATAAAAAGACAAATAAGATATAAGTTTTTAAAGTGACACACGATCCATATAGTTATCAACAATTTAGCAACATTTAACGAGCCAAAAGGTGTTGAATTTTGTTTATTACAGAGCTTGCTGCCAATAGATTAGCAACCTTAATAAACAGCAGGTTTTGTAACACCACAACAAATTATAAACAAACAAATAATATAGAATTATGAAAAAAAGTTATGTTTCACCCGGTACAACAGAGATAAACATCGCAACAGAACAGGTACTTGCAGCCTCAGCACCCAAATACCGTCCGACATTGGACGAGAACACAAATAATGGACAACGTAGCGAATGGGGTAACTTGTGGAAATAGAGACAATCCCCGTCTTGACATTTATCGCCAACTCCCTACGTACACCTACAAAGGAAGAGGGTTTACGCACTGCGGTATTCACCGATGTGACTGCCGCACATCGCTTCAAACTAAAATCCCAAGAAATCAAATTATATGATAGAAATGGAAGTGACTGACCAGTCACTTCCATTAGTACCTCAGTCGGGAATCGAACCCGAATCTAATCTTTAGGAGAGATTTATTCTATCCATTGAACTACTAAGGCAGATATTTGCTTAAACAAATACGGTGCGAAGATAAGCAAATTATTCCCAATCGTCAAATGCTGAATTGCCATTTTAATTATAAAAACTCAAAAACTGTTATAATGTTTTAAAGTTTTGCCACTACAGCACTCACAATTGAAATATTATGCTATATTAGCAAACCAAAACAAAGAGGCTATGAGAATTTCCATTACAATTCTATTACTATTCATGATGCAGTCGCTCTTTTCTCAAGAGTTTAGGACATTATGCAACACCGGTATAAAGAATATTTCCGACCACAAGTACAAGGAGGCAAAAGAGATTTTCCAAAAAGCTACGGAAATTTCTTCCAATAACAATGAAAAAATATACTCTTTCGCAAACCTTGCCTACTCCCAACAAATGTGCGGAGAACTTGAAGATGCATTAAAAAGTTATAATACAGCGATAGAACTTGACAATAATGAGATAACACTCATTCAACAGCGTGCCAATATATATCTGATGCTTGGAGATGCCGACAACGCACTAAAAGACTACAGTTATATTTTGGAAAGAGAACCCAATAACACCGGGGTACTTTTTGGCAGAGCGAGCATATACACCGAAAAAGGAGATTTTGCCAATGCAATGAACGACTACAAGCTATTAAGCACACTCGAGCCTGAGAACAACAACATAAAGTTAGGTCTCGCTATGCTCTACCGCAAAGAGAAGAAATACAACGAAGCTTTAATAATGCTGGAATTGTTGATAGAGAGCAACCCCGACGTTGCAGAATATTATATAGCACGAAGCGACATTGAAAGAGAATTAGGACAATATGAATTGGCACTCATGGATATTGCCCAAGCGATTGACTTGGTTCCTGACAATGCCAATTACTACACCCTGCAAGCCATTCTTTATGAGAAAATGGGCAACAAGAAGGCTGCCATAGAAAGCAACAAGAAAGCAATCGAAGTTGAAAAGAAGAAAAAATAGCCATTATTATTCCAGGATTTTTTAAAAACGGCACTAAAAAAAACTCTCTTTTTTTTATTTATTTAACATTTAAGTATATATTTGCGGTAAACCGTGAATATTTACCATGACAGAAAAATCATCCACTCCCTACAACATTAGAAAGAAGCAAGAGAAAAATGCAGCATACCGTGAACTTATCCGTGCTGAGCTTGCCGACGAACTGTATGACAAGATATTGAATATCATTGTCATAGAAAAGAGATATCGCGACAAGAATTTTTCGGCAAAAGAACTTTCCGAAGAGCTGAACACCAATACCCGATATATTTCAGCGGTAATCAATTCCCGCTTCAACACAAATTTCTCATGTCTAATAAATGAGTTCCGCATAAAAGAGGCCCTCCATAAAATGAAAGACAAGAGATTTGCCAACATGACCATTGAGGAGATTGGCAGCGAAGTAGGTTTTGCAAACCGCCAATCGTTCTATGCTTCATTCTATCGCATAATGGGAGAGACACCTAACAGTTACAGAAAAAGAAATTCCACATCCAAGATATAATTATCATGAATGAAATTTCAACTCTTCAAGAAAATATCAGATCAATAAAGAAGGATTTACGCCTCTCGATGAACGGTGTTGTTTCAACGCTACAACGTAACCAAGGATTAAATTACAAGATCAATTTCGGGGTGGAGATTCCACGCTTGAAAGGTATTGCTGCAAAATACGAGAAGAATAAAGAACTTGCACTTGCTTTGTGGAATGACAACATTAGAGAATGTAAGATGCTTGCGATATTCCTAATGCCTGAAGAGGAGTTTTACGGAATCGCCGACAAGCTGGTTCAGGAAGTACCATATACCGAGATTGCCGACCACCTTGCAAAAGAGATTCTTTGCAGAATTCCCGACATTGAAAATACCGCTGTCGATTGGCTCGCAAAGGAAGAGGGGTTATACAGTTATTGCGGATACATGACCTTGTCACACCTGTTCAGACAAGGATCCACACTGTCAAATGCAAAAGAGGCTTCATACATCAAACAAGCCATCAGTGCCATAAAAGAAAATATTCACCCCCCTGTTGCAAAAGCGGCATACAACTCGCTCATGATCTATTCCGACAATAGTGAGGAATTGGAAGAAAGAGTTAAGGACGCTTTGGGTATATTTTAGTTTATAGTTCAAATAAGAATCTTTTTTTGAAAACAATTCCGCTTGAAAAAGCGACCCTGCAAGGTTTTAGAAAGAATATTCATTACACTAAAAAGTCGGCAAGCCGTAACGGTTTGTCGATTTATTTTATTCTTTTCAACAAAGGCTCATTTTTTATGTAAATTTACAAGGTTTTTTCTTCACTATTTTATAAAAAAGAGGTAACTTTGTAGCAATAGTACAAAGATGGATAGTAGCAAGAATGCAAATACGGCAAAACAGATCTTTACGGAGTACCTAAAAGAGAATAAATGCAGACAGACTCCTGAAAGATTTGCGATACTTGATGCCATATATTCAATAAACGGAAACTTTGAGATTATAGATTTGTTGAATAAGCTCGAAGAGGAGAAGTTCAGGGTTAGTAAAGCAACCGTTTACAACACCATAACACTCCTGATAAATGCAAACCTTGTCATCCATCACCGCTTTGGCAATGCATCGAAATATGAGAAATGTTTTGGCAACGAAAAATCCCATTTGATTTGCACCAATTGCGGTAAAGTGACAGAAGTAAACAATTTAATTGTAACAGATACACTAACAGCGAATATTAAGAAATTTCATTTAACCCATTATTCGTTGTACTTGTATGGACTCTGCAACAAATGCCAACAGGCAATAAAGAGACGCAAGGCACGAATAAACAAAAATAAAGGACAATGAAAAAGAACATAGACGTATTGCTCGGCCTCCAATGGGGTGACGAAGGTAAAGGTAAAGTAGTTGACGTATTGACTCCTAACTATGACGTGGTTGCACGTTTCCAGGGTGGTCCAAACGCCGGTCACACACTTGAGTTCGACGGCAAAAAATTTGTATTGCGTTCAATCCCTTCGGGAATATTCCAAGGTGGCAAAACAAATATCATTGGTAACGGCGTAGTTCTTGACCCAGCACTTTTCAAGGGCGAGGCCGAGGACCTATTCAAAGCCGGTTATGACCTCACCAAGAACCTTTTCATTTCAAAGAAGGCTCACTTGATTATGCCAACACACCGTGTACTCGACGCAGCATACGAGGCTGCAAAGGGTGATGCCAAGGTTGGAACAACAGGTAAGGGTATCGGTCCTACATACACCGACAAGATTAGCCGCAATGGTTTACGTGTTGGTGACATCGTTGAGAACTTTGAGCAGAAATATGCTCAGGCAAAGGCACGTCACGAGCAGATATTGAAAGACATGAACTACAGCTATGATATTACCGAAATGGAAAAGACATGGCTCGAGGGTGTAGAGTACCTCAAGAAGTTCCGTCTCATTGACAGCGAACAGATGATAAACGACCTTATGAATGACGGCAAGTCAATCCTTTGCGAGGGTGCTCAGGGTAGCTTGCTTGACATTGACTTTGGTAGTTATCCATTCGTAACATCTTCAAACACCGTATGTGCCGGTGCATGTACAGGTTTGGGTGTTGCTCCTAACAGAATTGGCAACGTATATGGTATCACCAAGGCATACTGTACACGAGTTGGTTCAGGCCCATTCCCAACAGAACTTTTTGACAAAGTTGGTCAGGAGATGCGTGACAGAGGACATGAATACGGTGCTGTTACAGGTCGCGAACGTCGTTGTGGCTGGATTGACCTTGTTGCGTTGAAATATACAATCATGATTAACGGTGTTACTCACCTCATTCTCATGAAGAGCGACGTACTCGATACATTCCCAACAATCAAGGCTTGTATTGCATACAAGAAGAACGGCGAGACATTAACCCACATGCCTTACGACATAGAGGGTGTTGAGCCTGTATATACCGAGGTTAAAGGTTGGATGACCGACCTTACAAAATTGAGAACCGAAGAGGAGTTGCCAGCAGAATTCAAGGAGTACATTGCATTCCTTGAAAAAGAATTGGGAGTTCCTGTAAAGTATCTCTCTATAGGCCCCGACCGCGACCAGACAATCACACGCTCTATTTGAGCCATTGATAACAAAATCAACTGATGATGATACATTTGACAGCATATACCACACAAGTTGGCTATGACTACACCTATCTGATACTGTTCATAGGTATAGCAATACTGAGCTACATAGTTCAGGCTAACTTGAAGAGCAAATTTGAGAAGTTCTCAAAGATGCCCATAGGCATGACCGGACGCGATATCGCCATTAAGATGTTGCAGGACAATGGCATATATGATGTTAAGGTAACATGCACGCCCGGTACACTTACAGACCACTATAACCCTGCAACAAAAACCGTAAACCTAAGCAACGGAGTTTACAGTTCGGCAAGCATAGCTGCCGCAGCAGTTGCAGCACATGAGTGTGGACATGCCGTACAGCATGCCAAGGCATATGCTCCGTTGAAGATGCGTTCTGCATTAGTACCTTTCGTGCAGTTCTCGTCAAGCATAATGACATGGGTACTCTTAATTGGTATCCTCACTGTACAGACCATGCCACAGCTATTGTTGGCCGGAATAATACTTTTTGCATCGACCACACTGTTCAGTTTTATTACACTGCCTGTTGAGATTGATGCAAGCCGCCGTGCATTGGCATGGTTACAGATGTCGGGCATTACAAATGCCGGCAACCACCAGTATGCAAGCAGTGCATTGCGTTCCGCTGCATACACATACGTTGTTGCAGCACTATCATCGCTTGCAACACTACTTTACTATGTAATGATTTATTTGAACAGACGCGACTAAAATGGCAGCAAAACCATCCATACCTAAAGGAACAAGAGACTTCTCACCCGTTGAGATGTCAAAAAGGAACTATATATTTGACACAATACGCGAAGCATTCCACCTTTTCGGTTTCCAACAGATAGAGACCCCGGCAATGGAGAACCTCTCTACCCTAATGGGAAAATATGGCGAAGAGGGCGACAAGCTACTTTTCAAGATACAGAACTCAGGAGACTATTTCAACAAGATAACCGACGAGGAACTCTTGAGCCGCAACGCAGCAAAGTTAGCCTCAAAATTCTGTGAGAAAGGTTTGAGATATGACCTTACAGTACCTTTTGCACGCTACGTTGTAATGCACCGCGAGGAGTTGGTATTCCCATTCAAGAGATACCAGATACAGCCTGTTTGGCGTGCCGACCGTCCACAGAAAGGACGCTATCGTGAGTTCTACCAGTGCGATGCCGACATCATAGGCAACAACTCGTTGATAAATGAGGTAGAACTTATCCAGCTTATTGACCATGTATTCGGTAAACTGAACATAAGAGTAGCCATCAAGCTCAACAACCGCAAGGTACTTGCCGGAATTGCAGAGGTGATAGGTGAACCTGAAAAAATCATAGATATCACAGTTGCCATAGACAAGATAGAGAAGATTGGTCTTGACGGTGTTATTGCCGAGCTAAAGAGCAAAGAGCTAAGCGACGCCTCAATAGAGAAGCTCTTGCCAATACTAAATGCACAAGGTGGCAACGAGGAGAAGTTGCAGATTATTGCAGAGACGCTCAAAGGCAACGCCACAGGCGAAAAGGGTGTGGAAGAGATACGCTTTATACTTGATGCATTCAAGACATTGAAGCTAAACAGCACACTCGACCTTGACCTGACTTTGGCACGTGGCCTTAACTACTATACAGGAGCAATCCTTGAAGTGAAAGCACTTGATGTTGCCATAGGCAGTATCACCGGCGGTGGACGTTACGACAACCTCACCGGTGTGTTCGGCATGGAGGGTGTTTCAGGTGTTGGTATCTCATTTGGAGCCGACCGCATATACGATGTGATGAACCAGCTCGACCTATATCCAAAAGAGTCGATACACACAACAAAAGTTATGTTCGTGAACTTTGGCGAGAAAGAGGCCATGTGTTCATTAAGCATCATTGGAGAACTACGCAAGGCCGGTATCTCGGCTGAGTTGTTCCCAAGCAGCGACAAGATGAAGAAACAGATGAGTTATGCCAACAGCCATGCTATACCATACGTTGCAATCATTGGCGAGCAGGAGATGACCGACGGTACTGTCACTCTAAAGAACATGACAACCGGCGAACAGCAGAGCATGACAGTTGAAGAACTCAAGAATAATTTGCTATAATAATTTATCACATATTATATTAAGTACACTATGGATGTTATTAAGAATTTGATTGAACGTGCACAGCAGAACAAGCAACGCATCGTTCTTCCCGAGGGTACAGAAGAACGCACCCTTAAGGCTGCCGACAAAGCTATTGCCGACGGCATTGCAGAGTTGGTAATTCTTGGCAACAAAGCCGAAATCATGGCTGTTGCTGAGAAAAACGGTCTTACAAACATTGACAAAGCAACAATCATCGACCCCGAGAACAATCCCGAAGCCGAGAAGTATGCAACACTGCTTTATGAATTGCGTAAGGCTAAAGGTTTGACAATGGAAGATGCACAGAAGTTGGTTTGCAATCCATTGTACTTAGGCTGCCTCATCATCAAGAACGGTGATGCTGACGGTCAGGTTGCAGGTGCATTGAACACAACAGGTAATGTATTGCGTCCTGCATTGCAGATTATCAAGACAACTCCAGGTATCTCATGCGTGAGCGGTGCAATGATGCTTATCACAAACGCTAAGGAATATGGTGAGGACGGCGTACTCTTCGTTGCCGACGTTGCTGTTACTCCACAGCCCGATGCAAGCCAGTTGTCACAGATTGCAGTATGTACAGCACAGACAGCAAAGGCTATCGGTGGTTTTGAAGAGCCACGTGTTGCAATGTTGAGCTTCTCAACAAAGGGTTCTGCAAAGCACGAGATGGTAGAGAAAGTTACCGAGGCTACAAGACTTGCACACGAACTTGACCCCGAGCTTTCACTCGACGGTGAGTTGCAGGCCGACGCAGCACTTGTTCCATTCGTAGGCCAGAGCAAGGCTCCGGGTTCAAAGGTTGCAGGTAAGGCAAACGTACTTGTATTCCCCGACTTGGGTGCAGGTAACATCGGTTACAAGCTCGTTCAGCGTCTTGGTAACGCCGAGGCTATCGGTCCTGTACTCCAGGGTATTGCACGCCCTGTGAATGACCTTTCACGCGGCTGTTCAGTAGAAGACGTTTACATGATGATTGCCATTACAGCCAACCAGGCTATTGCAGCAAAGAAATAATAAATTAAAACACTAATACAAGACATGAAAATTTTAGTATTGAACTGCGGAAGTTCATCTATCAAATATCAGCTCTTTGATATGGAGACAAAGAGCGTTTTGGCAAAAGGTGGTATAGAGAAGATTGGTCTCGAGGGTTCATTCCTCAAGTTCAACCTCCCCAACGGTGAGAAAGAGACTATCTTCACAGCTATTCCAGAACACACAATTGGTGTACGTCTTATCTTTGACGTGCTTACAAGCGAGAAGTACGGTGCAATAAAGTCTATCGAGGAGATTGACGCAGTAGGTCACCGTATGGTACACGGCGGCGAGAAGTTCAGTGCATCGACACTGCTCACCGACGAAGTTCTCGAGGTGTTCGAGGCTTGCAACGACCTCGCTCCACTCCACAACCCTGCAAACCTCAAAGGTGTTAATGCAGTTAAGGAAGTGGCTCCTGAGATGCCTCAGGTTGGTGTTTTCGACACAGCATTCCACCAGACAATGCCCGACTACTCATACATGTACGCTCTTCCTTACGAACTTTATGAGAAGTACGGCGTGCGTCGTTACGGTTTCCACGGAACATCACACCGTTACATCACCAAGCGTGCTCTCGAGATGCTCAACATGCCTGCCGAGGGTAGCAAGATCATCACTTGCCACATTGGTAACGGAGCATCTATCGCTGCTGTAAAAGACGGTAAGAGCATTGACACCTCAATGGGTATGACACCACTCGCAGGCCTTATGATGGGTACACGCAGTGGCGACGTAGACCCGGGTGCTCTCCCCTACATTATGGACAAGACAGGTCTTGACATGCAAGGCTTGATTGACATGCTCAACAAGAAATCGGGTGTTGCAGCCATCTCAGGTGTATCATCAGACATGCGTGAGGTTGATGCAGCAGCCAACGAAGGCAACAAGCGTGCACAGCTCTCAAATACAATGTATTTCTACCGCATCAAGAAGTATATTGGTGCATACGCAGCAGCTATGGGCGGTGTTGACATCATCATCTTTGCCGGTGGCGTTGGTGAGAACCAGCAGGGTTGCCGTGCCGATGTTCTCGAGGGCCTTGAATTCCTTGGCGTAGAGCTTGACAAAGAGGTTAATGCTGTTAAGCGTGGCGAAGAGGCAATTCTCTCAACTCCTAACTCAAAGGTTAAGGTACTCCTTATCCCAACAGACGAAGAGTTGATGATTGCAAGCGACACTTACGATATCGTAAAAGGCTTGAAATAATACCTTGTTATATAAGTAAAGATGGCTGCCTTTCGGGCAGCCATCTTTTTTTGTATGATTATACAGCAGTTTACCTATACTCTATTCTAAAATAATCAAGTAACGCTTTATAAGAATCCTGAGCAGTAAGACAAGTATCAAGCAAATAGCCACGCACCCTGTTCCACTCCTGCAAACCA
>JAGCJL010000005.1 GCA_017647975.1 Bacteroidaceae bacterium
ACAGTAATACAACAGGATATAGCCTGGAAGGATGTAAATACCAATATTGCACGAGCAGAGAAACTTATCAGAGCAGCCGAGCGCTCCGATATCTATCTGTTGCCCGAGATGTGTTCTACAGGTTTCTGTATGCAGCCTCAAGGTGTTGCCGAGGAGGTTGAAGGCCTCACAGTGCAGGCTATGAAAAGGCTTGCTGTTGAATTTGATGCTGCCATAGCTGTTCCTGTAATGACTCATGAGAACGGAAAGTATTACAATAGGATGTACTTTATAACACCTGAAGGAATTGTGGGACAATATGACAAGCGTAATCTCTTTGAGTACAGTGGCGAGGACAAGGTTTTTGAACCAGGTGAGGGCAAGGTCGTATGGCTGTGGCGTGGAATACGCATACGTCCTGCTATATGCTATGACTTGCGATTTCCTCTTTTCCTTTACAATAAGGCGGAGTATGACCTGCTGCTCATTGCGGCCAATTTCCCCGATAGCCGTCTGCTTGCATGGGATACTCTGGTACGTGCTCGTGCCATTGAGAATATGTGTTACGTGGCTGCAAGCAACCGTGTGGGTACCGATGAATACGGTACATACAAGGGACACAGCGTGATACTCAATCCTTATGGCATGACTCTTGCCAAATGCCGCACACGCCGTCAGGGTAGTGCAACGGCAGAGCTTGACCCCGAGATGATAGCAAAGCTGAGGATAATGACACAGCTTAACAGATAAATGTAATGGAGAAGAATTCTTATTTCCCCTCCATTATCTTTGTATATTCAGGAATCTCCTGCATAAATCTGTAGCTGTTGTTCGGGTAATCCATCCTGCAACAGTAATGTTGTAGTCCGTTGCTCACAATCAGATAATCTACCTTTAGAGTGAGGTTGTAGCGCGAAATCTGCGCAAACACCTCTTTTGTAATCTTTACAGTGGGTGCCTTGTACTCCACAATAACCCTCGGTTGCAACTGTTTGTCATACACAACGGTGTCGCAACGGCGTTTCATGCCGTTTACTGTAATCGCAACCTCGTTGGCCATAAGTGCAGCAGGGAATCCTCTTGATTCTATAAGGAAATTCACGAAATGTTGTCTTACCCATTCCTCGGGAGTGAGTGCTACATAACATTTGCGCAGCGGGTCGAAAATTTGCAGTTTCCCGTCACGCTCGCAGATTTTTGTTTCGTATTTGGGCAAGTTTAATGACAACATTTACTATCTTTGTATAATTTAGCGCAAATATACGAATTCAATTTGATTTATGGCGAAATATACATATGAAAGCATAATGTCGGAGTTAAGGAGCGGTGTATACCGTCCCGTATATTATCTTATGGGTGAAGAGGGTTACTTCACCGACAAGATTACCGACTATATTATAGAAAACGCTCTTTCCGAGGTTGAACGCGACTTCAACCTCACTGTCTTCTATGGACTTGAGACAGACATTGATACCGTCATAAACACTGCCAAACGTTTTCCAATGATGGCAGAGCGTCAGGTTGTTGTCGTTAAGGAAGCACAGGCACTCAAGAATATCGATAACCTCATATATTACTTGCAGAACCCGCAGCCCACAACGGTCCTTGTCTTTGCCCACAAGAATGGTTCTTTGGACAAGCGCAAGAAGGTGGCAACGGAGCTTGACCGCAACGGTGTGGTGCTTGATACCAAAAAGTATCGCGAGGATCATCTGCCTTCGTTCATATCATCGTATCTAAGGGAGAAGGGGCTTGTTGCCGATCCGAAATCGGTGCTTATGTTGCGTGAATCGATCGGTGCCGACCTTTCACGCATTGCCGGAGAAATTGACAAACTTTCGATTTCTCTGCCACAAGGTGCTAAATCCATTACTCCCGAACTGGTTGAGGAGCATATCGGAATAAGCAAAGAGTACAACAACTTTGAGCTTCAGAATGCCATTATCAACAAGGATATATACAAGGCAAACAAGATAATAAATTACTTTGCGCAGAACCCCAAGAAGAATCCGATACAGATGACGCTGGCATTGCTGTTCAGTTTCTTCTCGAACCTGATGATGTGTTACTATGCACCCGAGAAGACCGAGCGTGGAGTGGCCGAGTTTCTGGGGCTAAAGAACTCGTGGGGTGTCAGTGACTACCTTAATGCTATGCGTAACTATCGTGCGATGCACGTACTGGAGGTGCTGCACCTCATACGTCTTGCCGATGCGCAGTCCAAGGGTGCCGAGGGTGCGACAATTCCCGATGGCGAGATTATGCGCGAGCTTTTATATAAGATAATGCACTAAAGAGTGCTGTCTCTTCATTACGAAAATTGATAATAATATGATAAAGAATCTAAATGGCTCTTCTGTGACTTTTGGACAGGACGGCAAACTCTCCTTCAATGAGGCGGAGCATATCTATTCGCTTGATGGTGTAGAGTTCAGTTCTGTCAGCAATATTGTTGCAAAGTTCTTCAGGGAGTTCGATGCAGTCGGCATCAGCCTCAAGAAATGTTATGGCAATGAAACTGAGGCTGCCAAGCTACGCGAGGTGTGGGAGAGTAAAGGCGCTATCGCTAGTCAGGCCGGAACGTTCCTCCACAAACAGATTGAGGATTACCTTAACGGCAAGGAGATACCCGATCTGCTGTGCGATGTCTGCTATCAGGGTAACTATGTGAAGTGCTCTCAGAGACTTGACATTTCGCGTGAATGGAGCTACTTCAAGGCTTTTGAGAGAAACACTCCGTTCGTGCCTTTCCGCACCGAGTGGCGCATATATGATGCCGATGCGCGTATGGCAGGAACACTCGATTTTGTATGTGCCTGTCCCGACGGCACATATGAGATCTACGACTGGAAGCGAAGCAACAAGATTGACCCGACAGAGCGTAATCCCTGGGCAAACGGTCTCAACGGTCTTGAGCACCTTACCGATACTTCGTATAGCCATTATTGCCTGCAACAGAATCTATACCGTTATATGCTGCAGAAGAACTATGGCATAAAGATTAGCCGCATGAATCTCGTTGTTCTGCATCCCGAATTGTCCACATATAAGGTTGTGCCTGTCCCGCCAATGGATAGGGAAGTAGCTCATATCATAAGGAAGATAAGTTAAATGAAATATCAGGACAATATTATGGACTTGTTATATTGAGCGTATGTAAGATTTTCATTGAATTTCTATTGCCGGTATTTAGCAAATAACAGTAATAAATAAAGGAACAAAACTATTTACATCAAAGAATGACGTGAAAAAGTTTTGTTCCTTTTTATGCCACAGTCGCAATCAGTTTAGCTGTTGGTTAAAAACTGTAGGGTTTGTGGTTAGACAAATTCTGCTATATTAAAGATTTGTCTCACTTTTTAGTTCTTGAAAATGAGCTTTAGTTCTTGTTTTATTATGTCTGCAATAACTCTCTGACCGCTGTTGTTTATGTGTATCTGGTCTCGATAGTGGCTTTCTTGAAGATATGAAATATCTTTTATAAGTTTTATATTGTTATCGGAAGCCCACTTTTCTATCATTTGTCCTTTGTTATTATATTCCTGTTTCCTGATTTCTGAGATTTCGGCGTGAAGAATAACAATCAATGGAATATTGGCATTTTCGGCAATGGATTTTAGTTCTTTCCAGCCATTGTTGAATTTTTCGCCTTTGTCTATACCTTTAAGGACTTTTTGGTCAGGGTCTAAATTATTGCCTTTCGGTATTAAACGTGGAATTATATATCTGTCTATTACCTCTAATATAGCTAAAGGATATTGCTTGGCTGGAAATGATTTATGTATACCTACTGTTGGTGAAAAATTCATTATATCATTGGCATCGTGGCTGCTTAGTAGAACAAAAATGGCTTTGGCATTAAATGTTCCCCATTGCTTTAAATATGCCGCGCAGTTGTCAGGCCCCCAAGAACCGGCCGATATATTAAGCATTTGAAAATCTGTTTCTTTAGATATTATGTTAGTGGCTAATGAGTCGTTGTGCGTTTGTGAGCCACCGTTTATTACACTGTCTCCAATGCCTAATATGATTATTTTGGTAGAGTCGGGCTCTTGGTTTCTTTGGCAGTAGGAGTTTGTGAAAAAATATTCCCCAAACCTCGTCATTTCCTGGTTGGGTGCAAACATATATTCATATTTATCGCTTTTGACATATAAAGGCATTGTTCCGAATCCCCATATACAACGGAGCAGAATTTCTGCTGTTAGAATTATGCAGAATAACAAACATAAAAAAAGTACAATCTTTTTTGTGGTTTTACCCCTGAATGATACTAATTTGAATTTCATCTTTTTGACTTTCATTGAATGTGATAGTCAAAGGCTACGATAACTATCGGTTACTCTTCTGTTTGCTATATGGCATAAAAAAGCGTGAAGCCTTGTACTGTCGCTCGCTTCACGATCTGAGGCTCGTAGGAATTGCCCTGTTTGTCGAAACGAGCAACGTATAAGCCCCACGCCGATATGTATAACAAACCTTTATACCAATAGTTGCCAATTGTGTTTGGGTACACCAATGGCAGTACGGGTATTTGAGGAATGCGCATAACATACCTTTGGGGCATTCACGTTGCTTTGTTCTTGACAAACAATTAGAAATTTTCCTACGATTTCAGATCGTCAAAACCAAAGCGTAGTAAACGCCTTAATATGTCTGGTCCCTTTTGTTTGACCATTACAAAGATATATTAAATGAATCTAAATATAAAGTTTACTTCCATTATTTTATGATTTCTTTTCCTTGCTACAGCAATCAATTGTTGTGTGGTAATATTTGATTTTGAAAAGTATTTACTTTTTGCCGATAATTGGTGTATTACAATCCTTCTTGTCATAAATTAATTAAAAGAGGTCTGAACAAATTATTTTTGTTCAGACCTCTTTTAATGTTATATTCTCAATATTAGATATCTCCTTTGTGGTTGATATGATATTTATATGAGAATTTCTTGGACGAACCGATGTGTTTGCCCTTGCAGATTATTTCATCAATTCAATACTGCGTTTTACAAAGTTGTTCAGAGCTTCGCCACTGAGCATGTTGTTCTGCAATAGGGTAATGTCGATGAGCTGCTTTACAGTACTGTTGTCTGCTGCGTACTGGGCGAGAATTGCCTCTTTCTCGCTCTTGGCTGCTGTAATCTCTTTCTCTATCTCGAACAGTTCGTCCTTCTCGCTTTGTGGAACTTCGTCCTCTTTCTTGCTGCTACGTGCATCGTACAACGCTTTTCTGCGGCTTTCAAGTTCTGCTTTCTTCTTATCTATCGGCTGTAGCTTGTCGGCACATATCTCCTCAGCGTTTGCAAGCACTCGCTTTATGAGTGGGTGCTCCTCGTTGAGCAATAGGTTGTACATGTCGGGCATGTCACTATAGAATGACATACCGGCCTGTATTGATGCCATATCTTTCATACGACGCATATATTCGGCCTGAGTAATCATTACCGGTGCTCCGTTCTCGCCCATGGGTTGTGTCTGTACATGGAACTCTTTCTTTTCCATTGCCGGGAGTTGGCTCTCAAAGATCCCTGTCAAAACTTCGCGTCGTGGCTCTGTTAGCTGGCTGCTCTTGTAATTGTTCTTGAGAATAAGGTTTTCTACGCTGTCGCTATCGACACGGGTGAAACGGGTTTTCTCGAATTTGCGTTCAAGCAGGCTTATGAGTGCCACATCCAACTGGCCGTCGAGCAAAAGTACATTGTAACCCTTGTTCTTGGCATTCTCAATGAAACTGTACTCCTTTTCCTTATTGTTGGAGTAGAGGTAGATTACATTGCCTTCCTTGTCGGTTTGCTCGCTGCTGACGAGGTTTTTATACTCATCGTATGTGTATTTGTTGCCGTCGGTGTCTTGCAGGAGTGAGAACTTGCTTGCCTTGTCGTAGAAATCCTCTTCGGTGAGCATACCGTAGTGGATAAATATCTTGAGGTCGTTCCATTTCTCTTCGAACTCCTTGCGGTCGTTCTTGAAAATCTGTTGCAGACGGTCCGATACTTTCTTTGAAATATATGTTGAGATTTTCTTTACATTTGAATCGCTCTGCAGGTATGAACGCGATACATTCAAAGGGATGTCGGGCGAGTCAATGACACCATGCATCAATGTGAGGAAGTCGGGTACAATGCCCTCAACTTCATCGGTTACATATACCTGATTGCAGAACAATAGAATCTTGTTCTTTTGCAGTTCGAGATTGCTCTTTACTTTTGGGAAGTAGAGGATACCTGTGAGGTGGAATGGGAAATCCACGTTAAGGTGTATCCAGAACAGTGGCTCGTCGCTCATTGGGTAGAGCTTGCGGTAGAACTCTTTATAGTCTTCTTCTTTCAACTCGCTGGGCTTGCGTGTCCATAATGGGGTGGTGTCGTTGATGATGTTATCCTCTTCGGTCTCAATCTGCTTACCCTCTTTCCAGTCTTTTTTCTTGCCGAATGCAATCTCTACAGGGAGGAAGCGGCAGTATTTGTTGAGAATTCCGCTTATGCGGCTCTCACTGAGGAACTCTTTGCTGTCGTCATCAATGTACATGATGATGTCTGTTCCGCGTTCTGCTTTTTCGCACTCTTCGAGTGTGTATTCGGGGCTGCCGTCACAGCTCCATTTTACGGCTTGTGAACCCTCACGGTACGATTTGGTGACGATTTCAACTTTCTTTGATACCATGAATGCCGAATAGAAACCCAAACCGAAATGGCCGATAATGTTGTTAGCACTATCCTTGTATTTTTCAAGGAAGTCTGTTGCACCTGAAAGGGCAATCTGGTTGATGTACTTCTCAATCTCTTCGGCTGTCAAACCTATACCATTGTCACTGACAGTGATTGTGTCAGTACCCAATTTAACTGTTACTTTGGGTGTGCCAAGCTCGCCTTTGAATTCACCTCTTTCGTATAGGGTTTTGAGTTTCTGTGTTGCATCTATGGCGTTTGAAACTATTTCGCGAAGAAATATCTCATGGTCGCTGTACAAGAACTTTTTGATTACGGGGAATATGTTCTCGGTTGTTACCCCAATGTTACCTTTTTGCATATTGTTGTTTTTTATTTGTTTATCGTTTCATGCGGTATTCCGCTACTATTATTAAACAAAAAAAATGCCAGTTGTTCAAAACTGACATTTTGGCAGAGTATTCCATCCGTTTGTCATGTGACTTACAGATGGAATATTTTTTATCTTATTTGCTAATGTTGAATACGAGTTTGCCCTCTTCGGTAGTAGCGGTGATGATGTCACCCTGTACTAACTTGTCATCAAGGAGCAACTCCGAAATCTTATCTTCGACATGGCTCTGAATGGCACGTTTCAGTGGGCGTGCTCCGTATTGGATATCGTATCCTTTATCGGCAAGGAAGAGTTTTGCCTCATCGGTAAATTGTAATGTGTAGCCCAGTTCTGCCACACGTTTTACAATATGTGCAGCCTCAA
Source organism: Bacteroidaceae bacterium (assembly GCA_017647975.1). Classification (GTDB taxonomy): domain Bacteria; phylum Bacteroidota; class Bacteroidia; order Bacteroidales; family Bacteroidaceae; genus HGM04593. The sequence continues at coordinate 7,407 of JAGCJL010000005.1, forward strand.
GTTCTACTATCTTTACAATGGCCTCTTTGCCAAGTTGGTCAAAATTGATAATCTCATCAACACGGTTAAGGAATTCAGGTGCAAAACGTTTGTTGAGTGCCTTCTGTATCACATCGCGTGAATACTTGCTGTCGGCAGCACGCTCATCCTTAGCAAAACCTATACCTGTACCGAAATCCTTCAATTCGCGTGTTCCCACATTTGAGGTCATTATTATAACAGTATTGCGGAAATCAACAGTGCGTCCGTTGCTGTCGGTAAGGCGTCCTTCGTCCATCACCTGCAAAAGCATGTTGAATACATCGCTGTGTGCCTTTTCAATCTCATCGAGCAGAACAATTGAGTAGGGGCGGCGGCGTACACGCTCGGTGAGCTGTCCACCCTCTTCGTAACCTACATATCCCGGAGGTGCTCCCACAAGACGCGATACAGTGAACTTCTCCATGTATTCGCTCATGTCAATACGTATAAGGGCATCGGCTGTTCCGAACATGAATTTAGCAAGTTCTTTTGCAAGCAGTGTCTTACCTACACCTGTAGGTCCAAGGAACATGAATGTTCCAATAGGCTTGTTTGGGTTCTGTAGTCCAACACGGCTACGTTGTATTGCTTTTGTCAGAATCTCTATGGCATTGTCCTGGGCTATGACTTTATTTGTCAATTCCTCTTTCATACCCTTGAGACGTGTCCATTCGTCCTGCTGCATGCGTTGCATGGGTACTCCTGATATCAAAGAGACAACATTGGCAACTTGTTCTTCATCAACTGTGAGACGGCTGTTATCAAGGCTTTTTTCCCACTCTTTTTTCATTATGCTGAGTTTTTCCTGCAGGTTCTTTTCTATGTCACGCAGGTTTGCCGCCTTTTCAAAATCCTGTTGCTTTACAGCAAGGTTCTTCTCGTTGTTTGTTCTGTTTATAAGTTCCTCCTGCTCCTCAATCTCTATAGGAACTTTAATGTTGCTTATATGCATACGAGCTCCGGCCTCGTCAAGAGCATCTATGGCTTTGTCGGGGAAACAACGGTCTGTGATGTAACGGTCTGTCAATTTGACACATGCATGAAGGGCTTCTTCGGTGTATGTGACATTATGATGTTCTTCGTATCGCTCCTTTATGTTTTTGAGGATATTGTATGTATCTTCACTTGACGTTGGCTCTACCAATACTTTCTGGAAACGACGTTCAAGTGCACCGTCCTTCTCTATTGTCTTGCGGTATTCGTCAATGGTTGTTGCACCTATACATTGTATCTCGCCACGTGCAAGAGCTGGTTTAAGAATATTTGCGGCATCCATTGAGCCTGGAGAAGAACCCGCACCCACAATGGTGTGTATCTCGTCAATAAACACAATGATATTTGGATTGTTCTCAAGTTCGGTAATAATGGTGCGTAGGCGTTCCTCGAATTGTCCACGGTATTTTGTGCCGGCAACAACTGCAGTCATGTCAAGTGCAATTATACGCTTGTCAAATAGTATGCGTGATGTCTTGCGGTCAATGATGCGTTGTGCCAATCCCTCTACAATGGCAGACTTTCCTACACCAGGTTCGCCAATGAGAATTGGGTTATTCTTCTTGCGGCGGCTGAGAATTTGTGATATGCGTTCAATCTCTTTCTCACGACCAATAACAGGGTCTAATTTCTTTTCTCTTGCGGCTTGGGTCATGTCAACACCAAAGTTGTCAAGTGCGGGAGTCTCATTGGATGGCTTTTTATACTTGGTTCCGGTGAATGTGTATTGTTCCTTTTGGTTTTTGGGTGGCAACTGCTCATCCTCTTCCTCTTCGTCATCGGTAAATCCAAAGCCGTTTTTTACATTGCTGTCATTTATTTCATGGCTTTGGCTTTTTACGGCATCAAAAACCTGTGTATATGTGACATCATGCTCTTCTAATATCTCTGCAGCAAGGTTTTTCTCGTCTTTTAAGATACCTAATAAAAGATGTTCGCTGCCGGCTGCAGTTTTGAAAGTACGTGCCTCGAGTTTGGTGAAACGTAGTATCTTGGCCGTATCGATACTTATTTCGATATTTGCGTTATTGTCATTAGCATTATCTTCATTATTCTTAGATATCCTTGACTCCAAACTCTCTTTAATTCTCTGAATGTTTACATTGAGATTACTCAATATTTCAAGTGCATACCCCTTTCCTCTTCTGATAATGCCTAATAGTAGATGTTCCGGGTTTATACAGCGACTCTGTAGTCTCATTGCTTCTTCTTTACTGAGTATAAGCAACTCTGCAATCTTTTGTGAAAAGTCATTATTCATATCTTTCTCCTCCTGTATCTTCTTGTGGATATTTGTTCCTCTTTTATTATATAAGACGTGTCTTTCGTTTTTTAATATTGCAAATATATGTATTGTAGAAACTTGTTCTGCAATAATTTAACATAACGAATCTTATTGAAATCCTTATTTCATGTTAAAAATGTCTTTTAGGACAAATATCCGTAATTTGTTACATAATATCCTTTATATATATGTTCATTACAAAAAGCGTGCCAAAGTTGTTGTTTTTTTATTTTTTTTGCTGAATTGACAAAAAATAAAGCGAGCGACTAAAAAACTTTTAGTCGCTCTGTGCTTTCTTAATCTGTCTTTGATCTTACCTCTTGTTTGCAAAGAATTTTTTCATCAGTTCAGTCGCTTCTTTGGCACAGATACCCGATGTAACCTCGGTCTTGGGATGCAAGACATCTGGGGCGTATCTCTTGTAGCCTCTTTTTTCATCTTCGGCACCATAGACCAAACGACCAAGCTGTGACCACGCTATGGCTCCTGCACACATGGGGCATGGCTCTACTGTCACATAGAGAGTACAGTCGTTGAGATATTTGCCTCCGATGTTGGTGGCTGCTGCGGTTATGGCCTGCATCTCGGCATGTGCTGTTACATCGTTGAGCATCTCGGTGAGGTTGTGTGCCCGTGCTATTATGCGGCCCTTGCATACAACAATGGCACCAATGGGTATTTCATCCTCATCAAATGCCTTGCGTGCCTCGGCGAGTGCTATATTCATGTACTCGATATCTGTCATAATTGTGTTTGCTGGTTGGTAAAGTTTTTGTCAGCGTCTCATGTCGTGCTCGTCGAACAGTGTAGGGTAGTCCACATCGAGGTTCTTATAAATAAATGATAAAAGCGTCTCACGCATCCAGTTACTCTTGTTGCTTATGCGGTACTTCTTTAGATAATCGTCAATGATTTTCATCTCTTCGTCGCTGACAAGACATACTATACGAGAGTGGCGTACCGGCTGTGTGCGTGTGGTTGTTGCTTTTGGTGCTTTGCTCTTCTTGGCACTCATGTTGTTTCTTGTGAGAGATTTTAAAATTTAGAACAAAAGTAACTCTTCTTGCGAGTATTTGCAAGTTTTTCATTTGCTTTTCATAGTCGCATGCCGTATCTTAGCCGAATGAACATTGTATATAGGTTTTGTTATGGCTGAACATAATCTGTTGGGAAATAAAGGCGAGATGTTGGCTTCTCGTTATCTCATGAATGAGGGACTCGCGATATTGCATTATAATTGGCGGGTGGGACACAAGGAGATTGACCTTGTTGCTCGCGAACGTGATACGCTTGTCTTTGTTGAGGTCAAGAGTCGCCGCAATGAATCTTACGGTAATGCTTATGAGGCTGTGACACCGCAAAAAATAAGATTGCTTATCTCGGCAGCAGAGGCTTA
>JAGCJL010000040.1 GCA_017647975.1 Bacteroidaceae bacterium
ACTTAATTTCTTTGTGAACAGTTACTCTCTTCAAATATGGGTTGTATTTCTTCAACTCCAAACGCTCTGTTGTGTTCTTACGGTTCTTTGTTGTAATATAACGAGACATACCGGGAACACCGCTATTCTTCTGCTCAGTACATTCAAGAATTACCTGAACACGATTACCTTTAACCTTCTTAGCCATACTACTTTTCCTCCTTTAATTAATCGAGTACTTTAATTTCCTCCCAAGCAACGTGGCCATTCTTAACTGCCTCTTTAAGAGCAGCATCAAGACCTACTCGGTTGATAATTTTTAACCCCGCTGCACTCACGCGCAACTGAATCCAACAATCTTCTTCTACGTAGAAGAACTTCTTTGTAAACAAGTTCACGTTGAAAAGACGCTTTGTTCTTCTCTTTGAGTGTGAAACATTGTTACCCACCATAGCTTTTTTACCGGTGATTTGACAAATCTTTGACATCTCTATATATTTTTTTGTTTATTCTTTTGATACTTACTCAAAACAGAGTGCAAAGATATAGGATTTTGGGTAATCTTGCAAACAATTCTCTAATTATTTTTGAAAAACTCCAAAAGAAAATGAAATTTTCATCAATCAATAAAGTTCAAGTTTGCTTATCGCCATTTCCAGAACCTTTACAACTGTATTTTTTATATTTTCATCACGTCCTTTATCCTGCAACTGCAACAGCTTAGCAGTCACATCATTCTTTATTTTAACAGCCGTCCAAACCGTACCTACAGGTTTATCATCAGTACCTCCACCAGGCCCTGCAATACCCGAAGTTGCCACAGCACAATCAGCACCAAGCGAACAGGCTGCACCACGCACCATTTCACAGACAACAGCCTCGCTAACCGCACCAAAAGCCTCAAGCGTACTCTCTTGTACACCAAGCAAGGCTATCTTTACATCGTTATGGTATGCCACAACTGCACCACGCATAACATCGGAACAACCGGCTATAGATGTAACAGCTTGCGATACAGCACCACCCGTACAACTCTCCGCTGTAGCAAAAGTAAAGTTCCTCGCACGAAGCAATTCAACCAGCCTGACCGCTAAAGTCTTAATATCATCACCCATCTGTCCTCTGTTATCTTTACTCTATTATATAGATGTACGCGAAAAAGCAGGCTGATCCATTGCACAGAAATCAGAATCAAGATATTTGTAATATCCCACAATGCCAATCATTGCTGCATTATCGGTAGTAAAGCCGAACTTAGGAATGAAGATATCCCATTTATAACGTTTTGCATAGTCTGCATAAGCCTGACGCAATGCTGTATTTGCCGACACGCCACCAGACAGAGCTATACGTTTTATACCCAAAGCCTTTGATGCTTTATATAGTTTATCCATAAGAACCGCAACAACTGTTGCTTCAAACGATGCAGCCAAATCCTCCTTATGCGTTTCGACATAATTCTCATCCTCGGCTACAAGTTTACGCAATGTATAAAGGAAAGATGTCTTCAACCCACTGAAACTATAATCAAACCCGGGTATATGCGGTTTGCTGAAAGCATAAGCTTTGGGATTACCCTGACGTGCAAGACGGTCAATGATAGGACCTCCCGGATATCCCAATCCCATAACTTTGGCACATTTATCCATAGCTTCACCTGCAGCATCGTCAATTGTTTGACCTATAATTTCCATATCCTTATAGCTGTTCACCTTGACAATCTGCGAATTACCACCCGAAACCATGAGACAAAGGAATGGGTATTCAGGAGCACGATGCTCTACACCATCCTCCTTAATAAAATGAGCCAATATGTGACCTTGCAAATGATTTACCTCAATCATTGGAATTCCCAACGAAGCAGCAAGTCCCTTTGCAAATGACACACCAACCAAAAGCGAACCCATGAGTCCCGGACCACGAGTAAAGGCTATAGCAGTAAGTTGTTCCTTTACAATACCGGCTCTCTTCAATGCCGCGTCAACCACAGGAACAATATTCTGTTCATGGGCTCTTGACGCAAGTTCCGGCACCACTCCACCATACTGCTCATGCACAGCTTGGCTTGCTGTCACATTGGAAAGTACGACATCGTTACGCATTACTGCCGCCGATGTATCATCACACGACGACTCTATCGCAAGTATATAAACATCTTTCATAATTTCTGTTGCAAAATGATATGCGAAGATAGTACAATTATTTCTTTTTTCACTAACTTAGCCTTGTAAAAATCAATTAGGACGAAACCTTTTCATTTACCGAAGCAAGTACTGTAAAACAAAATTTTACACACAATATACGTTTAACGTTTTTTTTACGTTATATAATAGAATGTACGCAAAACCGCGACAATCCAATAACCGTAAATGAGATTAAGATTATACATAACAATACAACTAATGATACTCTTCAACGGTATCATGGCTCAAAACGTAACCATTAAAGGCCGCGTAACCAACGAGCACCATGCACCGATAGAGATTGCCAACATTAGCATACAAGGAAAGCCTTTTGGCACAATAGCCGACCTTAACGGCTACTACTCTCTCACCTGCCAGAGTGAGGACAGCCTTGTTGTTGTCTATTCCATGATTGGATACCAGACACGCAAACGCACATTTCGCAACCCCACCGATACGCTTATTGTAAATGTCATGTTACCTTCGGTAAACCTGGAGTTGCAAGAGGTAGAGGTTGTTGACCGAGAGCGTCAGATGGGCGGAACGCAAAAGCTTAAGGCCGACCGTCTGCGATTGCAACCATCGGCAAGCGGCAACGGCATAGAAGACATGATAAAATCCCAAGCCGGAGTAAGTTCAAACAACGAGTTAAGTTCCCAATACAACGTACGAGGCGGTAATTTTGATGAAAACAGCGTATATGTAAACGGTATTGAGATTTACCGTCCGCTGCTGATACGTGGCGGTCAACAGGAGGGACTGAGTTTCATCAACCCCGACATGGTAAGTGCCATTTCATTCTCAACAGGAGGATTTGAGGCTAAATACGGTGACAAGATGTCATCGGTACTTGATATAACCTACCGTAAGCCACGTGAATTCGAGAGCATTGTTTCGGCAAGCCTTCTTGGAGCCAACGCCTATGTAGGCTGGGGAAACAATAAAGTCAGCATATCCAACTCGGTACGTTACAAGAGTAACAATTACCTGCTTGGAACACTTGATACAAAAGGAGAATACAAACCAAATTTTGTTGATTATCAGGCATATCTTGACTGGCGTATAACCGACAAACTGAATTTCAGCGTTATTGGCAACATATCACGTAACGAATACAATTTCACACCCACCGACCGCACCACAAGCTTTGGTACTTTAGAGGATGTCAAAGAATTCAAGGTCTATTTCGGCGGTTGGGAAACCGACCTTTTCCGCACCATGTTCGGTGCCGTATCGCTCAACTTCACTCCAAACGAATATCATCAATTCACATTGCAGACATCAGCATTCCAGACAAAAGAGGAAGAGACATACGACATATTGGGCGAATATTGGCTAAACGACATAAACACAGACCGTTCATTAGGTGTTGGCGGCTACCACGAACATGCCCGCAACTACCTTGATGCGAATGTATATACCGTTGCACTAACCGGCAAGCACTATCTGAAATCAAACGACCTGCGTTGGGGCGTAGAGTGGAAAAGAGACTATTTCAGCGACAACCAACGCGAATGGGAACTAAGAGATTCTGCCGGATACAACATACCTGTTTCCGATGAGCTATTAAAGCCCATATACAGCTTAAAATCAAGCACATCACTCACAAGCAACCACATATCGGCATACATACAGGACACATACAAATTCAATAGCAGCATTGGTGTGATATCTATTAACGCCGGAGCAAGAATCTCTTATTGGGACTGGAACAACGAAGTAATTTTTTCACCTCGTGCATCTATTGGACTCATTCCTAAATTCAACCGTAACACCACATTCCGTTTCTCTACCGGTGTCTATTACCAGACACCTTTCTACAAGGAGATGCGTGACACAATAACCACAAACGGAATAACCGAAGTAACACTGAACAAGAATATAAAATCACAACGCTCAATACACTTTGTACTGGGTTATGATTATCATTTCAAGATATTCCGTCGCAACTTCAAGCTAACAGCCGAGGCTTATTACAAGAAGCTCGACAATCTAATCCCCTACACTCTTGACAATGTACGAATAGTCTATTACGGTGAGAATTGTGCAAAAGGCTACGCAACAGGCCTTGACCTAAAATTATTCGGTGAATTTGTACCGGGCAGCGACTCTTGGATAACATTTTCAATAATGGATACCAAAGAGAAGATAAACAACGGTGACTGGATACCCCGCCCCACAAACCAACTTTTTAACCTATCGCTCTATTTCACCGACTTTTTCCCAGGTACAGACCGTTGGAAGATGAATCTACAGGGTGTATATGCCGACGGATTGCCGTTCAGCCCGCCACATACCGACCGCGAAAAACAAATATTCAAGGCACCGGCATATATGCGTGTCGATATTGGTATGTCATATCGTTTATTGAACAACGAAGATTATATCTACCGTACCGGAATACGCCAATATTTCAAGCATATATGGTTAGGTATTGACGCATTCAATATTTTGGGTATCGACAACGTAAACTCATACTATTGGGTAAAAGACATAAGCAATAACAATTTTGCAGTCCCCAACTATCTCACAGGCAGACTTATCAATATCCGTGCCATATTGGAACTCTGATTTAAAGCACATATACACCGCAATATAGCACATTGCCGGCCTTGGTGGGCCGGCATTATTTTTATAACTAATATTAGTTATTTAATTTATTATTATATATTTGCAGAATGTATGTATGAATATACGAAATACTAAAAACAAAATATATAACATGAAAAACTTTCTAACCAAACTGTTTACAATGCTATTGATAGCATTTACAGTACAGACAATGCAGGCACAGGCTCCTGTAGATTCTCCGGAACAGGCTGTAACAGGCCTTTTGAACCGTATCGGTGGAGACGGAGCTGCCAACAGATTTGAAATCGTTATTGACGCTTCACTTGCCGAAAACGGCAAAGACGTTTTTATCATCACATCACAAAACGGCAAGCCATGTATCAAGGGTAACACACAGTTGTCGGTGACAACAGGTATCAACTGGTACTTGAACCACCATGCACACATCAACCTAACTTGGAACAACCTTACAACCGACCTTTCAAAGGTTACTTTGCCCGTTCCAGCAACAGAGGAGAAGCACGTAAGCAATGCAGCCTACCGTTACGACTTCAACACCTGAACATTCTCATACTCTATGGCGTTCTGGACATGGGACCGTTGGCAGAAAGAGATTGACTGGATGGCCCTTCACGGTATCAATGCCCCATTGAACCTTGTAGGTTTGGATGTTGTGACACGCAAGTTCCTCAAAGAACTTGGCGTGAGCGAGAATGATATTGACGCCTACATTGCAGGTCCGGGCTTCATCGCTTGGTTTGCAATGAACAACCTCGAGGGATGGGGTGGTACAATTGAGTCGCAGGGTACAGGTGTGTTCATGCAAGGTAACCCCGACTGGTGGTACACCCGTCAGGAGCAGCTCTGTCGCAATATGCTCCAGCGTATGCGTGAGCTTGGTATGCAGCCTGTAATCCCCGGCTTCAGCGGCCAGGTGCCCCAGGCTCTCTCAAA